>JBBRZY010000470.1:0-4560 GCA_038252885.1 Anaerolineales bacterium
GCAGGCGGGCCAGGGCGCGGCGATCACCGGCCCGCACCGCCGCCGCCGCGCTCAGGTTAGGCGGGGCGGACACTTTCCCGCACGGCCGTGACAATCACCTCGGTGCTGGCGCCCGGCCCAAACACGCCGGCCACGCCCAACGCCTTCAGCGCCGGCACGTCGTCGTCGGGGATGATGCCGCCGACGAACAGCTTGACGTCGCCCAAGCCGTTGGCGCGCAGCAGGTCCAAGATGCGCGGCACGAGCGCCATGTGCGCGCCGGACAGAATCGACAGGCCGACCACGGCCACGTCTTCTTGCAGCGCGGCTTCGGCGATCATCTCCGGCGTTTGGCGCAGGCCGGTATAGACGACTTCCATGCCGGCATCGCGCAGGGCGCGGGCGATGATCTTGGCGCCCCGGTCGTGGCCGTCGAGGCCGGGCTTGGCAACTAGGACGCGGATTTGACGTTCAGGTTCAGACATGACGATGGGGAGGCGTAAGTGGTCGGCGTTGATGGGCCAGATTATACCGCAGCGCTGGTTTTGGGAATTTGGAGGTCATAGGTCAAAGTTCGGAAAACGGCAGGCTGTCTCGGGCGGGGCGGAGGCTGAACAGCATGGCCCCGCCCGAGACAAATCAGACTGCTTGGATCGCGTTACCCGCCGCACTCGGCCAGCGCCTGCGCGCGGAACGGGTGCTGATACTTAGGGTAGGGCTGAAGCTGCGTCTCCAGCGCGACGTTCAGCAGCGGCAGCGGCGCGTCTGAGCCGAATTCGCGCGGTGGAAAGGAGGCTACCACGCCGACCTGGGATTCCGTTTTGGTCCCCGTCACCACAATCACCGGAGGGTCAGCCGTCGGGTCCAACTCAAAATCGAGCGCGAAATCAACCTGCGTCTCAGGTGACTCTTTGTCGGGCGGAATGGTCTGGTGCACGTCTTGGTGAACCACCAACCCCGTGTCAAACGGCAGATCGAAGCTGCGCTCTAGCACCGGCCCGCCGCCCGGCAAGTAGATCGCGTGCCAGGTGCTCTCCAGGCCGTCGCAGGTATAGGCCAGGAAGATCGGCGGCGCGGTGTCGCCCAGGTCGGGCGACCAGAAGACCATCGACCAGGGCGTGCCGTCTGCCTTATGACAGGCGTCTTCCAGCGACAAGCCCGCCACGGTGCCGTTTGTCCCGTCCACGCCGCCCGTCACCGCCAGCAGGCTCTCGGCCGACAGCGGCGTAGGCGGCGCCCCGCCAAAGGTCAGGCCGGGCGGGCAGGCGCAGCCGCCGTCCTTGGTGCAGAACAACCCGCTGCTCGGGATATAGTCCTGATTGTTTCCTGGGTCGCCCAGACGCACGTGCCCCGCGACGGCGAACCGCAGCACATCGGCGCTTGACGACAGGCTGAACAGGCGGTTGGTGTAGGCCGGCGCGCTGAAGGGCGTGGTGTTGCCATTGGAGGCGGTCAACACCTTCCGGATCGGGGTCGGCGCGTCGAGCAGCCCCGGCCCCGCCAGCTCCCAGGCCGGCCCGAGCGCCGCCTGCCGGAAGTAAGTGGAGGCCAAGGTGTCAAGAAATTGGTCGGCGTTCGCGCCGGCAACTTCGAACCGCGCCGGGTTGCTGTCTTCGACTTGCAGCATCGTAATCAGCACGTCCCACGGGTTGACCTGCGCCTGCGACAGGTGCGCATAGAAGCCAAAGGCGTCATACGACCGGGTGAACAGCGGTTTCTCGGGCGAGAGGATGTACTGCGCCCAAAACCCCCAGCCGCCCGGCACCGGCCGCAGCGCCAGGCCGGCCCACGCCGCCTGACCTTCGATGAGCCAACTCGGCGTGGTAGTGGCGTACATCCAGTCGAGGCTCCGAACCTGGAATTGATAGCAGTGCCAGACTTCGTGCGCGATGATCATCTCGAGCGCCTGGCCCGCTTCGGCGGCCCCGGTGGCGCTGACAACAATCTTGCACTTGGCCGCCTGTCCGGTTAAGCCTCCCTGGGCGTTCAGGCCCCACGTTTCGGCCGCCGCTGTGGCCGACTGGGTGTTCGCTTCCGCCGCGAAAATCGGCAAGTCGAGATGCAGCCCGGTCTGCGCCTCGATCTCGCCGGCCAGCACTTCGGCCAGTGCGGCGTAATAAGTGGGCGGCCGGACCGTGGCGACCGCGCTGCTATTCGTCTCTGGCAGGCGCTTCGGCTGGCGCGGCTCGGCAGGCGGCGCGCTGTCGAGGCCGGCCAGGTCGGGCCGCAGCCGCACGGCCTCGGCCCGCTGGGCGGCGCTGATCTCAGACCAATGGCCCACCAGCCAGCGAATGGCGCCGCTGCCCGACAGGATCGGCTGGGCGGGGCCGGTTGGGACCGTGACACCGGGCAGCGGCCCGATGGCCAGCGAAAAGGCCTGCAGGGCGGTCTCGGCCGACACCGTGCCGTCGGGTTCGATCTGGTTGAGCACCTGCTCCCAGGCCGAGGGCTCAGCCGCGGTCTCAGGGGGCGGCGTGTCGGCCGGCGCGAGGGCGGTGGGGGTGGCCGGGGCGGAGAGACTCGGCGTCCCGGTTGGCGGGGCCGACAAACCGCACTCCACGATAATGACCAGCGCGGACATCAACGCCAGCCACCGCCCACGGTTCGCCGTCAGTTTGCCTTGGAAATTGGTCACGCCGATTCTCCCAGATTGTGCCGAAAGCTCACCAAAGGCCGCGTCGCAGGACGAATCGGCGGCCCGCCTGATCAGAGAAGCATACCGTGGAGCGCCACCGGCGTCACCAGCGCCACTGATACCGTCGGAAACGTCATCGTCGTCATCTGCGCCACGCATACTGTCGAGAACGTCATCGTCGTCATCCGCGCCATCAATACCGGCGAGAACGTCATCGTCGTCATCCGCGCCATCAATACCGGCGAGAACGTCATCGTCGTCATCCGCGCCATCAATACCGGCGAGAACGTCATCGTCGTCATCCGCGCCACGCATGTTGTCATTGCCGTCATTGCCGTCATCGCCGTCATCATTGCATCACGCGACGCGAGGTCGAAGGCGGCGAGCAAGCACGGCGGCGCGGACGAGGGGCAACGCGACATGCTTACAGCTTAGGAATTAATTGCTCTACTGGCAACGGCGGGACGGTTAGGGGTCGGTAGGAAATTCGGGACGGGCGAGGAGGCGGCTCGGCGTGGTGTTTTGGGAGACGCAGTAAGGGTGCTTGAGGGCAACGGCTGGACGACCTAACCCCCGGCCCCTTCCCTGGGCGGGAAGGGGTGACTGTTGGCGTGGTAGCGGCTGAGAATAAACGCGCGGATGGGCTGGCGCCTACGCGCTTGGGCCTACGCATCAGTCGGATCGTCTCTGAGTCCCCCGAGTCCCTTCGGTCCCTTGAGTCCCCTCTGCCTCCCCCTTGCCCTGGCGGGCGAATCGTCTAGAATCGGCCGCATGACTACCATCGCCGACCCCTTGGCCCCACCTGCCCGCGAGCTTATGCCCGCTGAACTCAGCGGCCCCGACCCAGCCCGCCGCGCACCGTGGGACCGTTTTGGCCGGGCGGTGGTCATGACCGTGCTGCCGGTGGCCCTGGTGGTCTACCTGATCGCGCAGCCGGCGTTGGCGCTGCGCTGGCTGTGGGGCGCGCCGTTCATCGGCGGCTTCGTCGAGCCGACCATGCTGTTCAACGAGGTGGGCTACGACCGGCCCGCCCTATACCCCGCTTTCGCGGCCGGCGTGGGGGTGGGCGACCAATTGCTGGCGGTGGACGGCGTGCCAGTGCACACCAGCGCCGACGTGACGCGCGCCCTGGCCGGCCGGGCCGCGGGTGAGCGCGCGGTGCTGGAAATCTCCACGGGCGGCAGCGCCAGCCGCACCGTCAGCGTGCCGCTGACGCGCTTCGCGGCCGGCGAGTTCGCCACGCTGTTCGTCGTGCCGTATCTGGTGGGGCTGGTCTACATCGGCATCGGGCTGCTGGTGTTCTGGCTGCGGCGCAACGAAGTGGCCGGGCGCGCGTTCGTGCTGTTCTGCACGGCGGCAGCGGTGGGGCTGGGCGGCATCTTCGACCTGTATACCACGCACTGGTTCACGTGGGCCTGGACCCTGGCCGTGCCGGCCGCGGGCGCGAGCCTGATGACGCTGGGCATGGTCTTCCCGCAGGAGACGCGCTTTGTGCAGCGCTGGCCGGGGCTGCGGCTGCTGCCGTTTGTGGCCTGGGTGGCGCTGGCGGCCTTTGGCCTGCTGACGCTCTACGCGCCGGGGCAAGACCCGCGCGCCTACATCCTTGCCTGGCGCTACGCCTACATCTATCTGGGCCTGGGCATCCTGGTCTTTCTGCTGCTGATGGGCTACCGGCGCATGACCAGCCGCTCGCCCATCGCGCGCGACCAAAGCCAGATCATTCTGATCGGCGCGGTGCTGGCCTTTGGGCTGCTGCTGGGCTGGACGCTCCAGCCGCTGTTCGTGGCCGACACGCGCCCGCTGAACGCCGCGCTCGACCTGCCGCTGCTGGTCATCTTTCCGGCGGCGGTGGCCTACGCGCTGCTGCGCTACCGGCTGCTCGACACCGATTATGTGACCACCCAAATGCTGATCTACGCCGGGGTGGCGGTGATGGCGCTGGCGGC
>JBBRZY010000471.1:0-4558 GCA_038252885.1 Anaerolineales bacterium
AGCGAGAAGGGCGGGTTGGTCACGATGATGTCCGCCTCTTTCAGAAGCGCGATGCACTCGGGGCTTCGGAAATCGCCTCCGGCATACTTGTCGCTGCCTTTCAACGCTTTTCGGGCAGCCTTATTACGCTTGAGGAAGAGTTCGACATCGGTCACGTTCGCAGCGCCGTCTCCGTCCTCGTCTTTCACATGGTCGAGGATGACGGCGAGCGCCTTGGGCTTTTGGCGCTTGCCATTGCCATCGTCGTACTCAAAGAACGTGAGTTGTGCGCCAGCGATTGGGGAGCCGTCGTAGCTGGTGGTGACGAGCTTTTTCAGCCCGAGCTTGTTGAAGTTGGCGGCGAAGTACTTGAAGAAGTTGCTCTCGAAGGGGTCGTCGCAGTTGCAGTAGACGACCTTGCCGCGAAAGGTGTCGGGGTCGAGTTCGAGGTAGGCCTCGACCTCTTTCTGGATATCAACGTACTGGGTGTAGAACTCGTCCTGCTTGGCCGTCTTCGCGGCGCTCAGGTTAAGATTCATTGGCTTGCTCGGCATTCGGCGCGGTTCCCTTCGCTCCAGAGTATCTTGCCCTGACCACTTAAGATTATCTTACACTTGAATCTATCTGGCTCCCACCACGGGCCACCGGTCGAAATTAGTGTAAGTCGCCTCCGGGCGCGTTCCGGCCCTTCTCCATATAATGCACGTGTGGCGTGCCAGCGCCTTATGACTTCTGAAACATCCCGTCTTGCCCGCAAGGAGCACCGCATGCCCGCTGACGATAAAGCCGCGAACGACGACAAGCAGAAACCCGCCGAGCCGCAAGATTCACTCAGCGTCACCCAGCACACCATCACCCTCGGCGGCCAGACCATCCGCTACACCGTCACCACCGGCACCCTGGTGCTCAAAGAAGAGACCGAGGCCTCCGGCGACAAGGCCGGCGCCAGCGAGGGCCACACCCCCAAGGCCGCCATCTTCTTCATCGCCTACACCCGCGACGACGTGCCCGCCGCCGCGCGCCGCCCGGTCACCTTCTCGTTCAATGGCGGCCCCGGCTCATCGTCGGTCTGGCTGCACCTGGGCCTGCTTGGCCCGCGCCGCGTATGGATGGACGACCTCGGCAACCAGCCGCCGCCGCCCTACCACCTGGTGGATAACGAGCACTCGCTGCTCGACCTGACCGACCTGGTGTTTATCGACCCGGTCTCCACCGGCTTCAGCCGCGCAGTCCCCGGCGAAAAGGCCAAAGACTTCCACGGCTTCAAGAAAGACATCGAATCAGTCGGCGACTTCATCCGCCTGTACTGCTCGCGCTACGGCCGCTGGACCGACCCCAAGTTTCTGATCGGCGAGAGCTACGGCACCACCCGCGCCGCCGGCCTGGCGGGCTACCTGCAAGAGCGCCACGGCCTGTACCTCAACGGCCTCATGCTGATCTCGGTCGTGCTGAACTTCCAGACCCTCAGCTTCGACCCCGGCAACGACCTGCCCTACAGCCTGTTCCTGCCCACCTACACCGCCGCCGCCTGGTTCCACCACCGCCTGCCGCCCGACCTGCAAGCCGACCTGCGCGCCGCCGTGCAGGAGGCCGAGGCCTTTGCGCTTGGCCCGTACGCCACCGCGCTGATGCAGGGCGCGGCCCTCAGCGGCGACGCCCGCCGCGCGCTGGCCGAGCAAGTGGCCCGCCTGACCGGCCTGTCGGTGGACTATGTGCAGCGCACCGACCTGCGCATTAACATTCACCGCTTCGTTAAGGAGTTGCTGCGCGACCAGCAGCGCACCATCGGCCGCCTCGACAGCCGCTTCACCGGCCTCGACCGCGACGCCGCCGGCGAGGGCCACGAGTTTGACCCCAGCCTCGCCAACATCGTTGGCCCGTACACCGCCGCCCTCAACGACTACGTGCGCCGCGAGTTGAAGTTTGAAAGTGACCTGCCTTATGAAGTCCTCACTGGGCGGGTGCAGCCCTGGCGCTCGGACCACGACGGCCAATATGTCAACGTGGCCGAAACGCTGCGCCAGGCCATCAGCCAAAACCCCTACCTCCAGGTCTTTATCGCCAACGGCTACTACGACCTGGCCACGCCCCAGTTGGCCACCCAGTACACCTTCAACCACCTGGGCCTCGACCCCAGCCTGCACGGCAACCTGCACCTCTACTACTACGAGGCCGGCCACATGATGTACATCCACCAGCCCTCGCTGGCGCAACTGCGCGCCGACCTGGCCGCCTTCGTGCACGCTGCGCTGCCGCCGGCGTAGCGTGCCCACGCCCAAACACGCCTTCCATCCCAAAACAAACGGGCCGGCAGCTTGGGGCTGTCGGCCCGTCCTATTGTCTGGTCTTTCCCCCGCCTCCTGGCGCTTAGCTCGGCTGCCCCGCCAGCGCGCGCAGCAGCCGGTAGGCCCCCAGCGGCCGGATTTCATACGCGCCCGCGCCGGCCGCGACGATGACGCTGTCGAAGCGGCTAAGCGTCACCTGCTCGTCGCCGCAGTGCACCTCGGCCTGGCCCTCTACTACCGTCAGCGCGTGAAAGCTCGCGCCCTGCGGGTCGCCCCGGCCAACCGCCTGCGCGCCGGTCACCACCTCTAACCGAAAGAAGGGGTTGTCCAAAATCCGCTGACTGTCTTCGGCCGCCAGGCGTGGGGCCGGCCGCCGTTCGCCCGCCATCGTCGGGTTCACCGCAATGACCGACTCCTCCAGGTGCAGGGCGCGGCCCTGGCTGGCCGGTCGGTCCCAATCGTAGAGGCGGTAAGTGATGTCGGACGTCTGCTGGATTTCGTACAGGAACAGGCCTGGCCCCAGCGCGTGCAGCGTGCCAGCCGGGATGTAGACCGTGTCGCCCGCGTGCACCGGGTGATACTGCACCCAGTCTAAAATCGTGCCGCCGCGAATCGCCGCCGCCATTTGCTCGGCCGACGCGCCCGGCCGCACTCCGGCAATCAGCCGTGCCCCCGGCGCGGCCTCCAAGATGTGCCAGGCCTCGGTCTTGCCCAACTGGCCTGGCCCGGCCAACTGCCTGGCCTGCGCGTCGTTGGGGTGCACCTGCACCGACAGCCAGTCGGCGCAATCGAGCAGCTTGAGCAGCAGCGGGAAGCGCGCCCCGGCCTGCGTCGTGGCGGCTGCGCCCAGCCAGTGCTCCGGCTCGGCCGCCACCACCTCCGCCAGCGTGCGCCCAGCCCACGGCCCGCCGGCCACCCGGTTAGCTTCGTACACCAACCAGGCCTCACCGAACGGCACGCCGCCCTCGCCGCGCCCCAGGCGCTGGCCGCCCCACACCCGCGTGCGATACTCCGGCGTCACTTGCAGCAGCTTGACCATGTGTTTGGCTTTCCTTGAGTGGGCGTTAGGCCGGTGGGCCGGAGGGCGGGGCGGGGGCGACCGGCCCAATGGCTGGTGGGGTCACCCCCGGCGCTGGTTCGGGTAGGGCCACCGGCTGCCCTGAGAGGTAGCGCTGCCGGTAGGCCGCAAGGCTGAACAGCAGCCCCAGTTGCAGCAGCGCCGTTAAGATCGTGCCGAACTGGTCATAGTAGAACACCAGCAGGTTCACCGCCGTCAGCGCCAGCAGCAGCCCAGCCCAGGCCAGGCTCACGCCGGCCCGCTCGTGCTTGGTCAGCAGCATGATGGCGCTGGTCAGCAGCATCAGGCTGACGCCGGCCTCCAGCAACAAATCCATGTAGCGGAACAGCCCCTGCTGCACGGCCAGCTCGGGCTGCACGAACAGGCCGTAAAGGTTGGCCGCCAGCGAGCCTGGCGCCAGGCTCTGGGCCGAGGCGGCCAGGTTCACCAGCACGATCACGATGATGGCGGTGAAGGTTTTTTGCAGCGTCACCAGCGCCATCGTCAACAGCCCGGCCGTCAGCAGCCAGCGCCAGCGGCGGCGCGGCAGCCAGCGCTGCTCGGCCGCCCGCCAGCGCCGGCGCGAGCGTTCCATCAGGCTCGGCCGGTGCGTGGTCAGCCGCAGCGCCTCGTGCTGCAAGAACTCCAGCAAGTCCTGCGCCAGTTGTTTAAGGTCCGGCCGGTCGCTGTGGTCGACCACGTATTGCAGCCGCGCCGCCAGCGCCGCCTGCTCCACCGGGTCGAGGTCTTGTTCCAGCACTTCTTCCAGCCCATCGAGCGCGCTGAACAGCTCGGTGCGGGCGCTGCGGATCGGCGGACGGCGCACGCGCAGGTAGACCACCACCGCCATGAGAAAGAAGGCGTAGACAATCGGCGCGGCCAGCGGATAGAAGTAGTCGTTGCTCTGGGTGATGAACTTGCCGACTTCGTCGATGAACAGCCCCACGCCGATGCCGCCCAGCGCCGCGCCCGCCGCATAGGCCCAGCGGTTGGCGAGGACCAGCGGCAGCAGCGAGGCGATGTAGAGCAGCAGCCCGCCCCACAGCGCGTGCGCAATGTGAAAGTCGCCGCCGCCGATCTGCGGGAAGCCGGTCAACTGCAAGAACAGCCGCGTGAACGTCACCGACGCCGCAAAGCTGAACAGCGACACCAGCAAATATTGTTCCGCGCCCTGGCGCTTCACCGGGCGGCGGATGTGGCTGGTTAAACGTGGGAACATACCGGCCTCCTGCCGCAA
>JBBRZY010000472.1:0-4550 GCA_038252885.1 Anaerolineales bacterium
AGGAGCAGCGCGCTGACGAAGCCCAGCGCCTGCGGCAGGCCGATGGTGGTGTGCAGTTCGCTAACGGCATAAGCCAGCACGATCAAACCGACTACCACATCTACCAATTGCCACAGCCGAAATTCGCGCACGCTGACCATAATCTGCGCGTCTTCGGGCTTGGTCAGCGCGAAGTCTAGCGCGCCGTCGCGTACCTCATCCATGAGCCGAAGCATGTTGGGCTGGATGGTGGCGTTGATCACGCCGCCCATGAGGATATGAACCCCCATGACGGCCAACAGTTCTGGGCGCGACCAGCCCTCCAGTTCGGTGGTGTGCGCAAAGACCAGCGCCAACCCCACCAGACCGGTGCCCAGCGCCACCAGCGATTGGAGTAGCTGGACGAAAAAGTTGACGCGGTATTGGAGCTCGTTGAGCGCGCCGACGCGCATGTAGAGGGCCATCAGGCGGAAGAGGCGCATTTAGCTACCCACCGCCGAGTACCGCCGGATGCCAAGCCGCCAAACTACGCTGACCAGCAGCGTGCCGAGCGTAATCCAGAGCACCTGCATGCCAAGGCCGATGAACAAGTCGGCGGTGGAGAGCGTGCCGATCAGCGACTCGATCGGAAAGCCGAAGGTCCAACGGAATGGCAGGAACCAGGCCACTTGCTGGACCCAAGCGGGCATGAGCGACAGCGGCACCAGCCGGCCAGAGAGCAGCAACTCGGCGGCGAAGTACAGGCCGAACAGCGCCGCCACGCGCGTCGTCCAGAAGCTGATCATGCCCAGCAGCCAGAGCAGCATCGAGCGGATCAGGTATGCGCCCCAAATTGCCAGGAAGAATACACCGATCTCCAGCAGGTTGGGACTGAGCGTAGGGTGGAAGGCCAGCGCCAGGATGCCCGCCAATGGCAGCCACAGGACGATGACGACGACCTTCCAACCGGCGAAGTAGGCCAGGTCCTGGTGCAGCGGGTGCAGCGGTTGGAGCAGCATGGCCGACAGCTCGCCGCGCTGGATGCGCCACTCCCAGCCGTA
This sequence comes from Anaerolineales bacterium, assembly GCA_038252885.1. Lineage (GTDB taxonomy): Bacteria > Chloroflexota > Anaerolineae > Anaerolineales > UBA6663 > JADZEK01. The sequence continues at coordinate 1,020 of JBBRZY010000472.1, forward strand.
GGGCGTGAACACGATGTTCATGTTGCGCACCAGCGTCCACACGATGTAGTAGGCGGCGAACGCGCCGGCGGTGTAACCGCCCACCTCGCCGCCCTGCGAGTTCGCGATCGAGGACCAGACCACCAGATAGATGATCGGCTCGGCGATCATGCCGATCATGTAGAAGTAATTGGCGACCGGGTACTGGAATTGTTCCAGGACGGCCAGGCGCATGCGCGTACGGTAATAGTCGAACATGCCGGTCATGCGGCCGCGGCCGTCTGCGCCGCCTCGCGGGCACTCTCCTGGGCAAACACGCGCTCGATCACGTCTTCGATGGCGGGGTCTTCAATCGTGATGTCGCCCACCGGCAGGTCGGCGAGCAGCCGGGCCGTGGCGCGGGCAGTCTCGGCTTTGGGCACGCGCAACGAGATGCGTCCGTCGCCGCGTTCCATCACCTCGCCGTAGGCTGCCAGGTCCACGGTGGTGTCGTCTAACTGCACGCCGATGGTTTTGTAAGCTGAGAACCGATCCACCAGGCCAGCTAGCCCGCCGTCGAACAATATTTTGCCGTGATGGATAACGATGATCCGCTTGCACAGCGCCACCACATCGGCCATGTAGTGGCTGGTGAGCAGCACGGTGGCGTTGTGGCGCTGGTTGTATTCTGCCACGAACGACCGGATGCGCTTTTGCATCGTCACGTCCAGGCCGATGGTCGGCTCATCGAGGAACAGCACTTGTGGCTGGTGCAGCAGCGCCCCGGCGATCTCCATTTTCATGCGCTCGCCCAGCGACAGGTTGCGCACTGGTTTCTTCATCAGCGGGCCGAGTTCGAGCAGGTCGATGAATTCGTCGCGTGTGCGACGGAAGTCGGCCGGCGGCAGGCGGTAAATGGCGCGCTGCAGGTCGAACGAGTCGCTGGCGGGTAAGTCCCACGACAACTGGTTGCGATTGCCCATCACCAGCGTCATTTGCCGCAGAAAGCGCTTATCGCGCTTCCAGGGGGTGAAGCCCAACACTTGCGCCTGGCCGCTGGTTGGGTGAAGCAGGCCAGAGAGCATCTTGAGGGTGGTGGTCTTGCCCGCGCCGTTTGGCCCTAGGAAGCCGACGACTTCGCCTGGCTGGATCTCAAAGCTCACCTGATCGACGGCGCGCACTTCTTTGGTCTTGCGGCGCACCAGGCTGCGCAGGGCGGCCTGCAGGCCCGCTTCGCGCTCGGGCACGAAGTAGCTTTTGGTCAGGAGGGTGACGGCAATCGACGGCGATGATGGCATAGCAGTCCTGGGAAGGCGGGGAGTGCGTTAGGCCGGCGCAAGTTGGGTGAGCAACTCGGCTGGCTGGGCTGCGGGTGCGCTCAGGGCGGCCGCCAGCCGGTCGTCAAACTCAGCCACGGTGTTGCAGGTGAGCAGCGGGATGCGCAGCGCCTCTTCCCCCGGCAAGCCTTGAATGTACTTGGCGGCGTGCTTGCGGAACAGCAGCAGCCCGGTCTGCGGGCCATAGAAATCCAGGTTCAGCCCCAGGTGCCGCCGCATTAATTTGGCCTTGTCGGGTAAGCTGACCTGGCCGCGATCGAAGCCGGCGAAGATCCACGGATTGCCGATGGCGGCGCGGCCGATCATCACGCCGTCACAGTTGGTGTGCGCGCGCATGCGGGCGATGTCGGCCACGGTGCGCACGTCGCCGTTGCCAATAACGGGGATGCGCACCGCCTGCTTGATCGCGGCGATGGCGTCCCAATCGGCCTGGCCCAGGTAGGCCTGCGACTTGGTACGGCCGTGCACCGCCACCAGGCTGGCCCCGCTGTCTTCGAGAATGCGGGCCACGTCGAGGAAGTTGCGACTGTTCTCGTCCCAGCCCAGCCGGATTTTGCCGGTGACGGGGATGCGCATGTGCTGGGTCAGGCGGGTGTAGACGCGGGCGATCTTGTCGGGTTGGCAGAGCATGCCCGAACCGGCGCCGCGCTCGGCAATGCTTTTGACATAGCAGCCCATATTGAGGTCGAGGATGTCGGGCGCGCGGCCAGGGCCGAGGTCTTGCAGCCGGGCCGCCGTGTCTACCAGCCGGTCTTCGTCGTGGCCGTAGATCTGAAACGTCATGGGCCGTTCGCTGGGGTGGTAACGCAGCTTGACCCAGGCTTTGACCGTCAGCTTGCGGCTTTGCAGCTCGTCGACGTTGACGAACTCGGTGTATGACATGGCCGAGCCCAACTCGCGGCAAATCAGCCGGAAGGGGAGGTCAGAGTACCCGTCCATTGGCGAGAGCAGCACGCGGCCGAAGACTGGCACCTCCCGCACGTAAAAAGCGGGTTTCGGCGGGGCGGCCGGCAGGGAGGGCGAGGGCGTCAACATAGGGGCCATGATACCAAACATTCGCCCGCGCTGGAGGTCAATCGCTCAACAAAGGGCTAAAAAACCAGGCTACTGCGGGTAGCCTTGGACGAACGTGAAAAAGGTGAAGTCTGAGGGGTCCACGCCGGACGGCAACGCGACGCTGAGGCTGAAGGGCAGCGTGTCGCCCGAGGCGAAGAGGCCGCTGTCAGGGTAGAGGCTGGTCGAACTGGAGCTGTACAGGTCGCCGTCACTGTCGTATAGGGCCAAGATTACAGTGGCCGACGTCAAGTCGGAGGCAGAGGTGTTGTTGATGTCGCCCGTCAAGCTGAAGTAGCCATCGCCGCTGTCGCTTTGCTCGTTGCTGGATTCGAGCGCCACCACGGCCGAGGTGTACTCGTAAGTCCAGTAATAGTCGACCTGAATGGTGTAGTGATCCACCAGCGCGACCTGATTTGCCTCGCCGTACACGGCGTTGAAGTAGTCAAAATTCATGGGCACAGTGGCGCCGGGCATCACATAGATGGGGGCCGTGGCGAAGGCGGCGTCGAGCACCACGCCGTCGGAGTTATACAATCCGGCTACGAAGCTCACTGACAGCACCTGTTCGCCGGTGTTAGTGACATTGGCGTAGAGGTGCTGATAGTCATACGTGTCTACGAAGCCATTCGTAATATCAACCACCAGGTCGCCGGCGTTGGCTAGCGCCTCGCTTTGGGCGACATCGAAATAGTAGCGGGCGGCGACATAGCTGTCGGCGGCGCCATTCAGGCTGATGGAAAAGGGCGTGCGGTCGAGGCCATTGGGGTCGCCGTTGGGGGCCAGATAGCGGGTGGCGTTGTAGGAGGCATCCGCCGCCACAGCGACGCCGTCGGAGTCCAACAGCGCGCCAGCCAGGTTGTTCACTTGGGCTGGGGTGTCGCTCTGGTTCACCAACTCGCCGATCAGCCAAATGGTGCCGTCCGAAGAGGTAAAAACGCGGTCGTTGGCGACTGTGACCGCCGCCGGGGATACCTCGGTGGAATCGTAATAGGTCAGGGCCACTTCTGGCTCCCAGTCTGACACGTCCGCGCCGCCACTGTCGTAGTAGTAGTCAAACGGAGACATCGCGCCCTGGTTAATGGTATAGAGCAACGGATTGAACGTTGCTTCGTCCATCGGGCCGACGTCATCGGCTGGAAGGACCGTATCGCCGTTGCTGTCGGTCACGCGGAGTGTGAGG
>JBBRZY010000473.1:0-4548 GCA_038252885.1 Anaerolineales bacterium
CCGCCGCCGTGCGCGCGCGCTATCAGTTGGCGGGCGAGTATGTGCTGCATGTGGGCACGCTCCAGCCGCGCAAGAATTTGGCCCGGCTGATTGAGGCGGTCGCGCGGGTGCGGGCCACACACCCGGCGCTGACGCTGGTGCTGGCCGGGCGGCCGGGCTGGCTGGCCGAGCCGATCCTGGCGCTGGCCCACGCGCACGCCGAGTGGGTGCGCGTGCTCGACTATGTGCCCGACGCCGATTTGGCGGGGCTGTACTCGGGCGCGGCGGCCTTCGCCTTTCCATCGTTGTATGAGGGCTTCGGCTTCCCCGTGCTGGAGGCGCTGGCCTGCGGCGTGCCGGTGGTGTGCGCCAACACCTCTAGCCTGCCCGAACTGGCCGGCCCGGCCGCGCTGACAGTGGACCCGCTTGACCCGGCCGCCTTAGCCACCGCGCTCGACCGCGTGCTGACTGATGCCGCGCTGCGCGCCCGCCTGGCCGCCGACGGCGCGGAGCAGCTCAAGCGCTTCACCTGGGCGCGCGCGGCCGAGGCGGCGCTGGGCGTGCTGGTGCGGGTGGGGCTGAAAAACTAGGGACTCGCGGCGACGGTGCGCTGAGAGTTGGACCCGGCCACAGATAATTGGAGCCATAAGCAGTCTTCGGCATCAGAATTGGGCAGCTCACAGATTTCCGGTTAAGCGACCATCAACCTGCTCGCTATATGAACCCCCCAGTCCCTAGCGTAGCCTCCCCTGAGTCCCCCGCGCTGCCGCCGCCCGTGCGCATCCTCGGCATCCCTGTGCACCCGCTGACCATGCGCGGCACGCTGGCCTGGGTGGCGGCGGCGGTGGCGGCGCGCACACCCCGGCAGATGTGCACCGCCAACCCCGAGTTTGTGATGGCGGCCCAGCGCGACCCGGAGTTTCGGCGCGTGCTGAACGCGGCCGACGTGGTGCTGCCCGACGGCGTGGGGCTGCTGTGGGCGGCGCGGCGGCAGGGCCAACCGCTGCCCGAGCGCGTGGCCGGGTCAGACCTGATCTATCAACTGGCGGCGCTGGCGGCGCAGCATGCGTGGCGCGTGTACTACCTGGGCGCGGCCGAGGGCGTGGCGGCGGCGACCGCCGCGCGGCTGAGCGAGCGCTATCCGGGGCTGGTGGTGGCGGGCGCTTACGCTGGCAGCCCGCGCCTAGATGACGAGGCGGCGCTAGTGGCGCGGGTGCAGGCGGCGCGGCCCGACCTGCTGCTGGTGGCCTACGGCGCGCCGGCGCAAGATAAGTGGATCGCGCGCAACCAGGCGCAGCTGGGCGTGCCGGTGAGCCTGGGCGTGGGTGGGGCCTTCGACTTTGTGGCGGGGGTGGCCGTGCGCGCGCCGCGCTGGGTGCAGCGGCTGGGGCTGGAGTGGCTGCACCGGCTGGCGCGTCAGCCCTGGCGGCTGGGGCGCATTCTGACAGCCGTGGTCGGTTTTCCGTGGGCGGTGCTGCTAGAAAAGCAGCCGGCGCGCGGGCCGGCGGATTAATGCCTTCTCATCCAAAATTCACGCCCAACTTACCCGGCGGCCTATACTAATAGATGCATTCTCCTCTGCGCACCGCACCACTGGTATCCGAGTGACTGGTGGTGCGGTGTGATTTAAATAACAAGCAGGGGCCGTGCATCGGGCGACCCCTGCCTGCTCCCCATCGAATTTGGCTGCCCCCCGGACCCCCGTCAGCGTAGGGCAATTTGTCGGTCGCGAAAATGGGCAGCCAGGCGTGACTCATAGGCGTTTGTACTGATTTTCCATTATTCCTTGCCCGGTCGGGCCAATCGTCCTATTCTGAGAAAGCGCAGCTGGCAATTGGTCCGGTTGGTGGGGGGGAACTATGCCTAACCGCATCCGCGTCGCTATTCTCGAAGACCACCAAAGCACCCTCGACGGCTACTACTATCGGCTAGGCAGCGCGCCGCAGATCGAAATCGTTGGCGCGGCGCGCGTGTGGAGCGAGTTTGAGGCGCTGCTGGCCGCCCAGCCGGTGGAGGTGGCCTTGCTCGACCTAAACGCGCCGACCACGCCCGACAACCCCCAGAACTACCCGGTCTTCCATGTTATCCCGCAGCTCTTGCAGACCTACCCCAACCTCAATCTGCTGATTATCTCGATGCACACCGACCGCACGCTGATCGAGGCGGTGCTGGAGACGGGCGTGAGCGGCTACATCTTGAAAGACGACGCCGAGACGCTCAAGGCGCTGGCGGCGGTCATCACCGCGGTCGCCGGCGGCGGCGTCGTCATCAGCCCAACTGCCTTCCGCGCCGCGCACCCGGCCGGGCCGCAGATCACCACCCGCCAACGTGAGGTGCTGTCGCTCTCGGCTGCCTACCCGGAGGCCACGCTGGCCGAACTGGCCGAGCGCCTGGGCGTGATGAACTCGACCGCCCGCACCTTGCTGTCGGGGGCTTATCTGCGGCTGAGGGTGCGCAACCGCACCTCGGCCGTGGCCAAGGCGCAGCAGTTGGGGCTAATCAACACGAGCGAGGCGCCCAAACTGGAGCCCAGCCGGCGCGGGGCTAAGGGCGCGTAAGTCTGGGCCGGCTACTGAAAGTCGGGGGTGGCGCTAGGCGTGGGGGTGGGCGTTTCTTGCCCCGGCCGCCAGATCGCGGCGTAGAAGCGCAGGTAATCGGCCAAATGGGCCGACCAATATTTCTCGCTGTGGCCGCCCGGCTGCACGAGGTAGGTGTGGTCGAAGTCGAACGACGTGAACACTTGGTGCAGCCAGAAGGCACTCTGGCGCTGCCCATCCCCATCGCCAATATCAATATACAGCGCAGGCACCGGCCCGGTCTTGTAGATCAGGCGAGTGTAGGCCAGCAGGTTGTTCTCGTCGCCGTAGAACACGGCCGGGCTGTGCGCGCCGATGCGGCCGAACACCTGCGGGTAGCGCAGGCCCAGGTGCACGGCCCAACCCGCGCCGCGCGACAGCCCGCCGATGGCGCGGAAGTGATAATCGGTCTTGGTGCGATAGGTGGCATCAATGTACGGCACCAGGTCGGTCACGAAGGCCGGATCGAAGCGCGCGTCTTTGCGGTCGCTGGGCATGACGATGATGAGCGGCGCGATCTCGCCGGCCGCGCTCAGGGCGTCGGCCGTTTGCGGCGCGCCCAGTTCGACCCACTGCTCGTTGGTGAAGTTGAGGCCGTGGATCAGGTAAAGCACCGGGTAGTCTTCGCCGGAGGTGGCGTAGCAGGGCGGCAGGTATAACTGCGCGTCGATCGAGTAGTTGAGCACGGCCGAGGGCACGCTGATCGTCATGACGGTGCCATGCTGCCCGGCGCAGGGCGTGGGCGTGGGGGTGCGCGTGGGGCGCGGCGTGAGGCTGGGGTAGGGCGTGAGCGAAGGCGTCGGCGACGGGCCGGGCGTTACAGTAATTGTCGGCAGGTCGACCAGCGGGGCGGAGCCGGCGACGGTGGCAGTGGCAGTGGAGGTGTGGGAGCCGCCGGTGGCCCCAGCCGTGGCCTGGGCGCAGGCCGGCAGGCAGGCTAACATTCCGATCAGGAGGAGCAAGTTCCAGTGACGCATGGCAGGTCCGACGGGCCATTATACCCGGCGGGGAGTGGCGGTCGGAAGTCAGAGGTCGGAAGTCGGAGAAGGCAGACCACAGCCGGCGGCCGCCGCGCCCTGTGTTGCATCGCGGGGGAAGTGGCAGTAAAGTGAGGGCGATTCAGGGGGAGCGTTACTTATAGACGGCCGCGGCGCGCCTGGCGCCGCCCCGAAGGAGCCGGACGGCATGACCAGCGGACCTCGCAGCCTTTTTGATCGCCAACTAATTGAGATCCGCGACAACATTCTGCGGATGGGTGAACTGGTAGACGCTTCGATCGCGCGCGCGCTGGTGGCGCTGAAGACGCAGGACCACGACCTGGCGCGGCAAGTGATCAGCGACGACATCAACATCAACGACTTGCGCTTCGCGGTGGAGGAGGAGTGCCTGACCACCATCGCCACGCAGCAGCCGGCGGCCACCGACCTGCGCGTGGTGATCGCGGCTATGAACCTCGTCAACGACTTGGAGCGCATCGGCGACCATTCGACCGGCATCGCTAAGACGGTGCTGCGTATGGGCCACGAGCCGCTGCTCAAGCCGCTGGTGGACCTGCCGCGCATGGCCGAGGCGGCGCGCGATATGCTGCGGCGCGGGCTGGACGCCTTTGTGAACCGCGATGTGGCGGCGGCGCGCGCCGTGGCGGCGGAGGACGACGCGATTGACCATCTGTACCGCGCCATCTTCGACGAGCTGTTGGCGATCATGGCGCACGACCCGGCCAGCATCCCACGCGGCACTTATCTGCTGTGGTGCGCCCACAACCTGGAGCGCACGGGCGACCGCGTCACCAACATCGCCGAGCGCGTGATCTTTATGATGACGGGGACGATGAAGGAACTGAATAATTAAGCCGGGATTTTCCAGAACCGTAGAGGTCGTGATGGCTGCCCGCACTGTTGAAGAATATCTGCGCCTGCCGTACACACTGGGAGTAACGCAGGATACGAACGCCGACAACCCCGGCTGGGTGGCGCGGGTCGTCGAGTTGCCG
>JBBRZY010000474.1:0-4526 GCA_038252885.1 Anaerolineales bacterium
CCGCCGCGTGCCGGCCGGGCAGCGAGGCGTTGGCAAACACCGCCGCCTGCCGGCGCGCCTCTGAGCCTTCGCCGCCGCTGTCGGGGCCGGTGGGCACGCCGCCCACGCCGGTCCAGCGTCCGCCGGCCAGGCCGAGGCGCAGATCAATCTCTAGACCATGCTGGCGGCGGCTGGCGCGGTTGAGACGGGCGCTCAGGTCAACGGCTTCGCGCGCGGCCTGCACCGCCTGCTGCGCCAGGCTGTCGCTCAACTCGGGCGTGGGGCCGCTGAACAAGTAGGCCAGCCCGGTGCCCACCGGAGCCACCAGTGCCCCGCGCTCGCGGCCGTTCTTTTCGAGCGCGGTGGAGAGGCGCGCAAACAGCCCGGCCAAATCTTCGTGGCGCGCGTCATCGCCCACGCCGTCCATCTCGGGCAGCGCCAGGTGGATGTGTACCACCACCACGGCCTGCTCGACCGGGCTGCTGCCGGGCAGACCGGCGCTGAGGCGGGCCAGCACGTTCTCGGCGCGCGGCAGGTCGGCCTGCGCGTGCAACTGCCGGAAGGTCTCCAGGGCTTCGCGCACGGGGGCCAGCAGCCCGCCAGTCAGCGGCTTGCCGGCCACCGGGCCGCGCGCCAGCAGCAGTTCGGCCGTCTCGATTTGGCGGCGGGCGACCTCGTAGCGGTTGCCCATCTGCGCGAACAGTTCCTGGGCCTGATGGTTGGCCTCCAGGGCGCGGTCCCAGTCGTGCTCGGCCCGCCGCAGCGCCGTGCGCACCCGCAGCACCTCGGCTCGCGTCTCGAGTGAGCCGCTGGCATTCGCCAGCAGTTCGGCTTGCTGCAAGTCCTCGCGCGCGCGGCCAAGCTCGCTGTCTATCAGGCGGGCCTGCGCCAGCGAGGCCAGGGCTTGCGCCCGCAGATCGTCGTTCTTAATGTGGGCGCCGGCTTCCAGGCTGCGCTCGAGATCGGCGGCGGCCCAGGTGGCCACGCCCAGCCGCAGCCAGACCTGCCCCCGGTTGAGGTGGCGGGTGGTGAGCGGCAGCCAGAGCTCTTGCCCGCGCAGCGCCGCCAGCGATTGGTTCAGGCTGTGCAGCGCCTCTTCAAAGCGGCCCTCGTCGCTTTGCAGCATCCCGAGCGTCATCCAGCTCGCGCCCAGGCCGGTGTAGTCGCCGATCTCTTGCTGCACAAAGATCGCCTGCCGTAAATAGGCCTCGGCCTGCGCCCATTGGCCCAGCTTGTAGTACATGGCGCCCAGGTTGCTCTGGCTAGAGGCCGAGCCCCAAATGTCGCCGCGCTGCTCGCGCAGGGCCAGCGCCCGCAGCGAGCTGGTGACCGACTCGTTCCACTGGCCGGCCCAATAGTGGGTGGCGCTCACCAGGTTGTGGGCGTTGGCGGTCGCTTCCTGGTCATCGTCGGCCAGCGCCAGACGCAGCGCGTTCTCGGCGCGGGTGCGGGCCTCGACCAACTGGCTCTGGCCGTAATTGACCCAGCCGATGGAGTTCTCAATGCGGGCCAGGGTGGCCAGCGTGGCGCCGTTGGCCGCGCCGGCGTTGAGCTGTGCGGCGGCGGCCTCGTAGGCGGCGGCGGCTTCATCGTGCAGGCCCTGGCGGTTGCGGGCCTGGCCCAGCAGGTAGAGCACATCGGCCAGGCGGTAGCCGGGGCGCGGCGGATCGAGCGACAGCATGCGGGCGCGCTCCAGCGTCTCGCGCGCCGCCTCGCTCTGCCCGGTGCGGGTCAACATTTCGGTCAGGCCCAGGGCCACATCCACCGCTTCCTCTTGGCGCGCGCCATGCAGCGCCAGCAGCGTCTCGATGCGGCGGTAGTAATCAATGGCCTCGTCGTTAGCGAAGCGGTCGGCGGCGCGGCGGCCCGCCTCGAGCAAGAAGCTGGCGGCCTGGCGGCTCTGACCGCGCTCCAGGTGGTAGCCGACACGCGCCGCCGCGTCAATGTTGAGGCTCTCGGCCATCTGCTGGATCACCTGGGCGGCGCGCAGGTGCAGCGCCCGGCGCTCCTTTTGCAGAATGGTCTGGTAGATGGCTTCTTGCATCAGCCAGTGGCGGAAGGCATACACCGGCAGCCCTGGCCCGGCCACGCGCCGCAGAAAGTCGGTCTGTTCCAATTGCACCAACTGAGCGCGCAGTTCGGCGTCGGGCAGGGTGGTCAGGCCGAGCAGCATGGGCAGCGAGAAGCCATGCCCCAGCACGGCCGCTGCGTCGAGCGTGTGGCGGTGGGCCGGGGCCAGCCGGTCGTAGCGGCTGAGGATCAGACCGTTGACCGTCTCAGGCACCTGCGCCACCGCCTCCACCCACTGCGGCGTCACCTCCATGCCTTCCGGCCCGGGCCGGATGATGGCCTGGTCGAGCAGCATGCGCACCATCTCTTCCATGAGCAGCGGGTTGCCGTTGGTGCGCTCGGCCAGGCGGTGGGTGAGGGTGGGCGGGGTGGCCACGTCGTCGAGCAGGTGGGCCACCAGTTCGTCGCTCTCGTCGGGCGAGAGCGGGTGCAGGTGCAGTTCTAAGAAGCTCTCGGCCGCCGACGGGCTGCTGCTGAGCGCGGCCAGCGGCGGGGCGGCCGGTGGGCCGCTGGGCGCGATGTCGGCGCTGCCCTCCGGCAGGGCCGGCGGCGGCGGGGTGCTGGGGCCGGCAAACGGGGCCGGGACGTGCGCGTGCGGGCCGGGCCGGCTGAGGGCCACAATGGCCAGCGGGGCTTCGTGCACCAGATCGGCGGCGTGGGCCAGGGCGGCCAGCGAGGAGGGGTCGGCCCACTGCAAATCGTCAATGACGATGACCATGGCCCGCCGCCGCGCCAGCCAGGCCAGCAGCCGGCGCACAGCGGCGTAAATGCGGCGCTGGTCTTGTTGCGGGTTGCCGATTAGCCCTTCGGTGCGGCTGTGCCCGCTGACCAGCCCGTGCAGCACCGGGCCAATGTCGGCCGCCAGGGTGCTGGAGGCGGCCAGGCGCTCATCGAGCCGCCGCCGCCGCACGGCGCTCGAGTCGTCCGGGCCGATGCCGGCCAGGTCTTCGATCAGGCGCGCCAGCAGGCCATAGCTGGCGGCCTCGTGCGGCGAACCGGCCGCGCGCAGCACCGTAAAGTGGTCGCTGAGCGGGGCCATCACTTCGTCAATCAGGCGGGTCTTGCCGATGCCCGGCTCGCCCTTGATCAGGGCGATCATGCCGCGCCGCTCGACCTTGACCGTTTGCAGCCCAGCCAGCAGCGCCGACGCCTCGGCCGCGCGGCCGACCAGCGGCGTGCTGCGCCCGGTGAGGCCGCGCATGGTCTTGGGCGCGCTGCGCTGGCCGATGAGCTCGTAGCACAGCACCGGCGCATCGAGCCCCTTGAAGGTCAGGTTGACCGGCTCTTTGAATTCAAATTGGCCGCGCGTTTGGCGGTAGACGGCTTCGCTGACGAGGATGGTGCCGGGCCGGGCGTTCTGCTGCAGGCGGTGGGCCACGTTGACGGCGTGGCCGAACACGCTGGTATCGATCGTGGCGCCGGTGTCGAGGGCGCCGCTGATGACCGGGCCGAGGTTGATGCCGATGCGCAATTGCGCGTCCCAGCCGAGTTGGGCCTGGGCCTCCGGCCGCAGCGTGTGCATGGCCTCCTGCATGGCGAGCGCGGTCAGCAGGGCGCGGGCCGGGTCGTCTTCGTGCGCTTCGGGGATGCCGAAGGTGGCCAGAAAGCCGTCGCCGACGTAGCGGTCTAAATGGCCGCCGTGGCGCTTAACGGGCTGGGCCAGCCGCTCAAGCGTGCGGCGAATGGCGAGAAAGATGTCTTCGGGGTCGGTGCGCGAGGCGGTATGGGTGAAGTCGCTGAGATCGGCGAAGAGGATGGTGACCAGCCGCCGCGCGCTGCGGTTGCGGTCGTTGGTGGTCTCGCCGCCGCCGGGCAAGGCGTCGCGGCTGGGGTCGGGCAGGGCCGGCGGGGCCAGGTCGAGCGGCGCGCCGCACAGGCCGCAGAATCGGAAGGGGGCCGGCGCTTCAGCGCCGCAGGAGGGGCAAAGTTTGCTCATGAAAGCGTTTAGAACGACATCCCTACCAGGTCTTCCACGAGGCTTTGAGACGCCGGCCGCCGGCGGACATGACGCCGGCGCACCGCAAAGCCCCGCACTGCTCCGCAACCTGCCGGCCCTGCCCCGCTGACGGGCCGGTGGAAAACTGAGTGTCGGGCCGGGCGCGCTCAATGGGTGGCGCGCCGCCGGCCGAGACCCGGAGGTAGGCTGCTGCTATGAAGTCGTCCCCCCGGCCGCGCTGCCCCTCAGGCCGCGGCGGGCTCAGACGCCATTTTAATCCGAGATTAGTTTCCTTGCCACTCGAGCGGGCCGGCCAGCAGCGGGGCGTATTGGGCGGCGGCGAGGGCCAGCGCCAGGATGAAGCCGACGGCGACGGACAGGCGGCCGCTCCAGATGAAGCCGGTGTTGTCGTTGGTGCTGTTTTCGTTGCTGGTGTCGGTCGTGTTCATGTGAGTGTGTCCTTTAGGTTAGGGTTGGCGGTTGAAGGTGGAAGTGCTTAGTGACCCTGCCACTCGAGCGGGCCGGCCAGCAGCGGGGCGAA
>JBBRZY010000475.1:0-4516 GCA_038252885.1 Anaerolineales bacterium
CCCGACTTCGTAACAATCGTCAAAGACGTCCGCGCCCACGTGGATACCGTCGGCTACCAGGCCGGCCAAACCCTGCGCTACTTCGGCTATTACTTTGCTTTTCCCGTGGTGAATTGCCAGGTCGTCGTCACGAACTATGAATACGCCGTGGCCCGCCGCGACCTGACCCTGCCGGCTGAACTTGCCGGGCCATATGCCAAGTATCAAGCCGCCTTGGATGCGTTTGTGGCCGACGCCCACTCGTTTTATGATAACTGCGCCACAACCCCCACCGAGACCCGCCGGGCGGCCCGCACCAATCTAAACGATGGCACCAATTTCAGCGGCGAACAGTTGACCCTGGCCCTCACAGGCGTCTACAACGCCGACGCCCTGTTTGCCGAGGCCATCAAGGCCGCCGGCGGCGAACCCTAATCATCCGTAGGTTGCAAAACTGCCGCCTTCAGCCTAAAATGGCGCTGTCCGGTAACAGTATGCATTATGCATAATCACTCAGAGCCTATCGACTAGCCCCTTTTCGCCCATTGCGGCGCTCACTCGCCCCCCTTGTCATTCAATCATCTGAAGGAGACCGTGCATGAAGACCAACGTCACCCCCGAGCAAGTAAAGCAGTATCAAGCTAACGGCTTTATCGTCATTGAGGATTTTCTGACCCCGGCCGAGCTTGACAACTGGCGCACCGTGACGGAAGACGCCATTCGCGCGCGGCTGCACGCCACCGCCACCGACCCGGCCATCATGAACAACCAGGGCGACCCAGACGCGTTTTACGCCCAGGTGTTCCTGCAGGCGCTGCGCCTGGCCGACATTCACCCGCAGATGGCCGAGCTGATGTTCGACGAAGACCTCGGCCGCGTGGCCGGCGCGCTGGCCGGCGTGGACGGCATCCGCATCTGGCACGACCAGGCGCTGTTCAAGAAGCCGTATGGCAACTTCACCGGCTTCCACATGGACAACCCGTTCTGGTCGTTCTCGTCGCCCGACGCCATCTCGATCTGGGTGGCGCTGGACGACGCCACGGTGGAGAACGGCTGCCTGTACTACTTCCCCGGCACGCACAAAGAGGCCACCTACGAATCGGTCGGCATCGAGAGCAACCTGGGCAGCTTGTTCAAGCAGTATCCGCAGTGGCGCGAGCGCGCCGCCGTGGCCGCCCCCGCCAAGGCCGGCAGCGCCGTGTTCCACAATGGCCTCATCGCCCACGGGGCCGGCGCCAACATGACCAACAAGCCGCGCCGCGCCATGACCTGCGCCTACATGCCCGACGGCAGCGTCTTCAACGGCCAGCAGAACATTCTGCCCGACGACTACTTTAATAGCCTCAAGCTCGGCGACCAACTCAACAACAACGAGTGGAACCGGCTGATCTGGCACAAGTAAGCGCCACCGCCGAACGACAAAAAAACGGGACTGGCGTTTGCCAGTCCCGTTTTTTTGTTTGTGCGCGGCGCGCCAGCCGACGCTAGGCGGCGGGGCCGAGCGGCGACGCCTGGTAGGCCAACACCGTCACCCGGCTGCCCTCGCTGACCGTGCCGGTGCCCAGGTTCACAGCATTCTGCGCGAATATCACGCCCTTGGCCGTCTTGCGGTAGGTTGCCAGCGTGCGCAGCGGCTCATGGTAGCGCGCGGCCGTCACCTGGTCGGTGGTGGTGATCGCACAGCGCACGCACGGCTTCACCACCGCGTAGGGCACGCCCGCGATCTCCAGCTTGGCCCAGGTGTCCTCGGCGTAGGCCTCACAGCCGGTCAGCACCAGGTTGGGCCGGAAGCGGTTGATGGGCAGCGGCGGTTCGCCCACCTCTGCCAGCCGCCGGTTCAGGTCGGCCAGCGAAGCCGCGCAGGTGATAAGGAACGGGTAGCCGTCAGCGAAGCCCACCTGCCCCAACTGCCGGCCGTCTAAACGCACATAATCGTCGAGGAGGTGCACCAGATGCGCCTCGGCCTCCAGAAAGGCCGACAGCCAGGCGTCGGCCTCCGCGCCGTCGCTGACGGCCGGGCAGGTATCGGCCCACACCCGCACGGTGCGGCGCGGGCCGGCCTCGTGCGCCACCGGCAGCAGCACTTCGTCACTCACGCCGCGCCCGCGCAGCCGCAGCCACTCGCCCTCCAACTCCGGCCTAATCAGCGCCATCTTGGGGATCTCGCGCTGGGTCAGGAACTGGCCGTCGCCGTCTACCACCATCCAGCGCCGGTCATGCTTGATCCCGCGCGGCGTGACCTCGGCCGAGGTCAGCCGCGTGCCGCCGCAGGATTTAATCCAGTAGGCGTAGATTTCGGCGACGGTGATGATAGGCGCGGCAGTGTCAGGCGTCATGCGCGCAGTCTCTCACGCTTAGAAGTCGTAGTCAATCCACCAGGTGGTGGTTTGCCCCGGCGCGGTCATGCGCTCGAAGAACGGCTCCCATGAGAAGGTGTTGCGATTGCCCCAGATCGGGAAGAAGGCCGGCACGTAGCTGCACGTGGCGCCCACCAACCCCAGCACCGGGTGCTTTTGCAGCACGCTGACGTTGCTCTGGGCAGCATGATCCAGCGCCAGGAAGAAGCCGTCCGGCGGCGAGCCGGCCTTGCGCCGAATGAAGCCGCTGGGGGCTAGGTCGTAGCCGGCGTTGTCGCGCAGTGTCACCGGAATGTTCAGGCGAATGAACTCATCGCCGGGCGGCAGCGGGTAGAACGGGTGCGGGAACCAGCGCAGCGGCAGGAAAGCCTGGCCGGTATTCACCACCCGCGTCCACGAGCGCACCGTGCGGTCGGTGAGCGTGACGGTGCGCTCCAGCGTCAGCGCCCAGCCCTGGTGCGCGTGCGCGGTGCTAAAGCGCAGTTGGCCCTCGGTTTGTTCCACTTTCCAGTCGCACGGCGCCACCACCTTGTCGGTGGCCGGATCGCACACGCCGATACCGATGATCAATTGCAGCGGGTCGGCCGAGTTGGCCTCGCGCAGCGCGTTGAGATTGAACGCATCGGGGATGCCCTGGCCGTCGAAGGGCGAGTGCGCGCCGGGGTACGACGGCCCGGCCAGCAGCGGCCCGCGCGTAGCGTCTTCGATTTGATAGATATAGCCGCCAGTGCAGTAGCGCGTGGCCGTCAAGCCCACGTCGGCCACCGGGTCGAGCACCGTGACGGTGAGTGCCTTGTTTGCCAGTGTGTACATGCCTGCCTTAAGTCCTTGCCTGTTCTATCATGGGGCCGACACAGACAGCGGCGGCGCTGTTGCTGCTGCGCCGCCACCGTGTCAGCCGAGTATGCCTGTTGTCGCCGGTCGTGCGAAGCTCAGTTTAATCGGGGAGCGGCGAGAGCGCAAACGAGTGCTCAAATCGCTACCCCTCTTTACCGCGCTCGCTGAGCGGCTTGGACTCAAACTGCCACTTGCATACAAACCAATTTCTCGTTACAAACAAAGTATGGCTCACCGCACTCGCCTGGCCCGCCCGCGACTTCATCACGTAGGCACCCCTCCCCGCGTCGGGGAGGGGCCGGGGGTGAGGTCCGTCCAACCACATATCCCAGAGCGCCATCCTGCGATGCCGCCAATTGCGATTTCCCCTTATCACGTAGGCACCCCTTCCCTTTTAGGGAAGGGGCCGGGGGTTAGGTCCGCCCAACCCACAGCCCACCTCTAGGATTAATTTCATGCACTCCGCCTCGTCTAAATTCTTTACACTCGCGGCCCTGGCCTGCCTCCCCCTGCTGCTCGTCGCCGCCGGCCAGCCGCCCGCCGCGCGACCCGACACTGCCACCCTCTTGGCGCAGCTTGGCGGCGTGCCCTGCCCTAACGACAGCGCCTTCACCTGCGTCACCCTCACCGTGCCGCTCGACCATTTCCACCCCGCCGACCAGCGCACACTCGACGTCGTCTTCGCCGTCCTGCCGGCCACCGGCCAGCGGCGCGGCCTGTTCGTCACCGTCACCGGCGGCCCCGGCACCACCGGCCTGGCCTACGCCGACAGCTACACCGGCGGGTTTGACCCGGCCATCCCCGAGCAGTTCGACCTCGTCTTCTTCGACTAGCGCGGCGTCGGCCAATCGGGCGGACTCGACTGCCCCGAGGCCGCCGCCGTGTTCTACCAGGCCGACTCGCGCGGCCTGACCACCGCGCAAGAAGCGGCCGCCCGCGCCGCCGCGCAAACCTTCGCCGACGACTGCGTAGCCGAAGTCAGCGACCCCGACCTGCTGCCCTTCCTCGGCACCGACCAGGCCATCGAAGACCTCGAAATGTTCCGCCAGGCCATGCAGGACGAGCAGTTCTGGCTGTACGGCGAGAGCTATGGCACGCAGTACGCCCAGACCTACGCCGCCGCCTACGGCGAGCACCTGGCCGGCCTGCTGCTCGACGGCACGGTCGACCTGACCCTGACCGGCTTCGAGTACTACGAACAGCAGGCCGGGGCCTTTGCCAACGCCCTCACACTCAGCCTGCAGCAGTGCAGCAGCGATGTGGCCTGCCGGCCCGACCTCGGCCGCCGGCCGGTGGCCGTCTACGACCGGCTGGCGGCGCGCCTGGCGAACAACCCCATTAGC
>JBBRZY010000476.1:0-4510 GCA_038252885.1 Anaerolineales bacterium
CCCACCATCGCCAAGCCGATCACCAGGCCCAGGATGGGGATGCCGCGCCACAGCCACGCGCCCAGCCCGACCAAGATGCCGATTACCACGCCGTGCATGACTCCGATGACCGCCTCGCGCACGAGCGCCCGCCGGGCGTCACGAAAATGGATTTCGCCCAGCGCCATGCCGCGCACCATGATCGCCAGGGTTTGCGTGCCGGCATTGCCGCCCTCGCCCGCCACGATGGATTGAAACACAGCCAGCACGGCCAGTTGGGCGATGGTGGCCTCAAACAGGCCGATGACCGAGGCCGCCAGGAAGGCCGTCAGCAAGTTGAGCATGAGCCAGGGCAGCCGCCGCCGCACCGAGAGCGTGATGGGGCTCCACACCTGCAGGTCGCCGTCGGCCACGTTGGCCAGGCGGTAGATGTCTTCGGTGGCCTCTTCCTCGATGACGTCGACGATGTTGTCATAGTTGATAACGCCGACCAACCGGCCTTCGCCATCGACCACCGGCAGCGCCAGCAGGTCGTAGCGCTGCATCACGCGCGCCACTTCTTCCTGGTCGGTGCCGACCGGCACTTTGATGACGTCGGCCTTCATGATCAACTCGATGGTCGCTTCGGGGGGGGCGATGATGATGTCGCGCAGGCCCACGATGCCGATGAGCACACCCTGGCGGTTGACGACATATAGATAGTAGGGGGTGGCGGCGTCGCGGTTGAGGCCGCGCAGGAAGTCGATGGCGCTTTGGGCCGTCATCTGCGGGCGCAGCGCAAAGAACTCGGAGGTCATCAGGCCGCCGGCGGTGTCGTCCGGGTGGCCCAGCAGGGGGATGACCTCGTCGCGGTCTTCCATCTGCGCCAGGGCGTCGGCGGCCTGGGCGGGGGGCAGGTCGCCCAAGATATCGGCGGCCTCGTCTGGCTCCATCTCGTCGAGCACGTCGGCCAGTTGGGCGGAGGGCAAGAGGCCGGCCGCGTCGGCCGCGTCCTCATCTTCCATCTCGGTCAGGAGGTCGGCGGCCGATTCGTTGTCGAGTTTGTGGAAGATCTCGTCCTGGTCGTCGGCGGGCAGGTCGGCAAAGGCCTCGGCCCGGTCAGCCGGGTGCAGCGTGGCGAGGGCGCGAATGGCCTCGGGGATGTTGCCCTGTTCGAGGGCGGCGCGCACCTGGTCGAGCACGCCGTCGATTTCTTTTTGCTCCATCGGCACCTCCAAATGAAACGCGCCCCGCCGCCGGCAGGCGAGCAGGGCGCGTTAGAGGTGCGAACGCAGCACGCGGCTCAATCTCCCGGTGGTCGGAGCTGGCGTTTAGAGTCAGGGTCTAGGTCAGCGTTCAACGTGCTTTCAGTCGGCATAGTGTGGCCATCATACGCCCGTCAGCAGGGCGTGTCAACAAAATTATCAGCGACTAAGATTTTTCGGGCGGGCGCATCCCCGGCCGGCCCAGCAGCTCGGCCAGGCGGACGCGGGCGCCTTCATCCACCAGCGCCAGAATTTCGTCGCCGGCTTCGAGCACGGTGGCGCCGCGTGGCAGCATGATCTCGCCGTGACGCAGGATGCCAGAGATGATGCTGTGCTCGGCCATCGGCAGGTCTTTTATCGCCATGCCCACCGCCTTGGCCTCGGGGTGAATCTTCTCTTCGACCAGCGAGTAGTTGCCGCGCCGCAGCTTGAGCAGCGTCATCATGTCGCCCAGCGACATTTCTTCTTCGATCAGCTTGCCCATCACATCGGCCTGGTTGAGGGCCACATCCACGCCAAAGTCAGGCGTAAACAGCCAGGCATTGCGCGGGTTGTTCACCCGCCCAATGATGCGGCGCACGTTGTAATGAAAGCGCGCCAACGAGGCAATGACCAGGTTGTCTTCGTCGTTGGCCGTGACCACCGCCAGCACAGTGGCGCGCTCAATGCCCGCTTCAAGCAGCGTCTGCGGGTCGGTCGGGTCGCCTTCAAAAACGGCCTCGGTCGGCAGTTCGCGGTGCAGGATGCTGAGCGTGTCGGGCCGCTTTTCCACCAGGCGCACTTCGTGCCCCTGGGCGAGTAGCAGCGTGGCCAGGTGCGAGCCTGTGCGGCCGCCGCCGGCAATAATTACAAACATAGCTGTTTAGTCCTTTCCGGGGGCGCGCAGCAATTGGCGCAGGCTGGCGGCGCCGGCGGTGGTGGCGCTGACATGCAGGAAGTCTTGCGTTTGCAGGGTGGTGTCGAGCGAGGGCAACTGCCCGCGCCCGCCGCGCGCCAACGCGACCGGCAGCGCTTCGCCGGCCGGCAGCATATCGCCCAGGCGGCGGCCGTTCCAGGCCTCTGGCACGGCGATCTCGAAGATTTGCACCTCGCCGTTGCCGGCGGTGATCACACTTTGCAGGCCAGGGTGCAGCAAAAGCTGCTCGATGCGTTTGGCGCCCCACGACGACGAGGCGATGGTTTGCAGTCCGAGCTTCTCGTAGATGGGGCCGCGGGTGGGGTCGAACACGCGCGCCACGACGTGCGCCACATGGTAGATGTCGCGCGTGAGGCGGGCGGTGACGATATTGGCGCTGTCAGAGGAGGTGACGGCCGCCAGCCCGTGGGCGTTCTCAATGCCGGCCCGCTTGAGGGCTTCTTGATCGAGCGCATCACCTTGCACCATGCGGCCGCGAAAATCGGCGCCCAGGCGGTCGAACGATTTGGGGTTGGAGTCGACCACGGCCACCGGGTAGCCCTGGCGCGCCACCGACTGCGCCAGCTCGATGCCGACCCGGCCGCAGCCAACGATGACGATTGGATCTTTGTGTGAATGGTTGCCCATAGCGATATCCTTGCGCCCAAAACGGGCGCGTTAGTCCTTTAGGCGGTACGGCACATCGGTCACGACCATGCCGCGCCGAAAGACCAGCGCCAGCCGCACCAGCAGCGCCGATTGATTGTGCAGGAAGTTATGCCACCAGCGCGAGGCCAGAAACTGTGGCATCACTACTGTGATGACATCATTGGTCTGGCAAGCGTCGATCCGGTCGAGGTAGGCGATCAGCGGCTCGGAGACGGAGCGGTATTCGCTGGTCAGAATCTCCAGCCGGATGCCGTCGCCCCAGCGCTCCCACTTGGCGATGAAGCGTTCGGTCTCGGCCGGGTCAGTCTCGACATACACCGCCGTGACGTCGTCTGATAGGGTGCGGGCGTAGTTTAGCGCCTGGAGCACGCCGCGATGCACGCCCGAAATCGGCACGACCACCCGGTGGCGCTGGATGCGCGGCGGCGCGCCAT
This sequence comes from Anaerolineales bacterium, assembly GCA_038252885.1. Lineage (GTDB taxonomy): Bacteria > Chloroflexota > Anaerolineae > Anaerolineales > UBA6663 > JADZEK01. The sequence goes on from JBBRZY010000476.1 coordinate 3,222, forward strand.
AGTCTTCGAGCGACAACTGCGCCGCCGTGCGGACGTAGTGGTGGTGGATCTGGTAGAACATCCACACGATTAGCGGGATCAAAACGACCACGATCCAGCCGCCGTGCGTGAAGCGGGTGAGGACGATGACGCCCAGCACCAGGAGGGTGACCAGCGCCCCCACACCATTGAGCAGCGCCAGCCAGTGCCAATGCGGCCCGCGCTGGCGGAACCAGCGGACGACCATGCCGGTCTGCGAGAGGGTGAAGCACAGGAAGACGCCGATGGCGTAGAGCGGCAGCAGGGCGTGCGTATCACCATTGAAGAGCACCAGCAGCACGGCCGCCAACGCGCCCAGCAGGATGATGCCGTTGGCAAACACCAGCCGGTCGCCCAGGTTGCCCAGCGGGCGCGGCAGGAAGCCGTCGCGGGCGATGAACGAGCTGAGGCGCGGGAAGTCGGCGAAGGCGGTGTTGGCCGCCAGCAGCAAGATGAAGGCGGTGGCGATCTGCACCACGGCATAGGGCAGGCCGCCGCCCAAGATGGCGTGCGCCATTTGCGACAGCACCGTCTCGCTTTCTTGCGGGATGATCTTGAGTTGGCTGGCGATCAGCGAGATGCCGACAAACATCGACCCCAGGATGATGACCATGGCGATGAGCGTACGCCCGGCGTTGACCGCCTCCGGCTTGCGGAAGGCCGGCACGCCGTCGGCGATGGCCTCGATGCCGGTCAAGGCGGTACAGCCGGCCGAGAACGCGCGCAGCACAAAGAACAGCGTAATGGCCTGCAGCGGCCCGGTCGCGGCCTCGGCCGTCGGGTAGACGATGGGCGTCAGCGTGCCGGTGAAGTAGCGAAATAGGCCGAAGGCCAACATGCCGAAGATGCTCACCACGAAGATGTAGGTGGGGATGGCAAAGGCGATGGCCGACTCACGCACGCCGCGCAGGTTGATGACGGTGATGATGGCGACGGCGGCCACGGCCACGGGCACGCGGTAGGGCAGCAGGAATGGCAGCCACGAGAACAGCGCCGCCACGCCGGCCGCGATGCTGACGGCGACGGTTAGGATGTAGTCAATCAGCAGCGCCGCGCCGGCCACGAGCGAGGGCAGCGTGCCCAGGTTATCTTTCGAGACAATGTAGGTGCCGCCGCCCTTGGGGTAGCTGCGGATGATCTGGTAGTACGACGTGCCGACAATCACCAGCAGCGTGGCGATGGCGGCCGCCAGCCCGATGGACAGGTGGAGCGCCCCGGCGCCCGCCAGCACCAGCACCAACAGAATCTCTTCGGTGGCGTAGGCGTTGGAG
>JBBRZY010000477.1:0-4509 GCA_038252885.1 Anaerolineales bacterium
CTTTTACCTGTCATTTCGAACCCGGCCTCAGGTCGGTGGCCCTCACGCTCCCCATTGGCCGGTGACGCGCAGCGTCCCACCCTATGCTAACGAGCGCCGTGTTTCTGGGTAATTTCGGTTCTTTCGAATTTACCGGAATTAAGATGCGATTGCCCTGCGGCGGCGGCGAGGCGGGCCTAGTGCAAGCGCAGCAGCAGTGGCAAATACGCGCGGGGAGCGAGCGGCGTGCTGCTCGGCAAGACGAACAGCGTGATGGATTGCGGCGTATAGGTGGCCGAGAAACCGGCGGCAGTCACCGGCTGGTCGGCCAGGTGCGCAATGGCGTTGAGGTTCGCGGCGCTGTAGCGGTAGACCGAGGCCGCCGGGCCAGGCGTAAAGCCGCTCAGGCTCAGGCTGCTGGTCAGCGCGGCCGTCAGCGACTTGTTGATGACCATGATCGTCAGCGCGCCGTCCGCGGGGCGGCGGGCGGCGTAAACCGCTAACTGCCCTTCATCCGTGCTGGTCGCCGCCAAGCTCTCGCTGCCGAAGCGCTGATGCTCGCCATCGTAGTTGCGGTACATCCGAAAGGCATACGCGCCCGGCTGCGTGGCCGTGGGCGGGTCCCACAGCGTCGCCAGGTCGAGCCCCTCGCGGCCAAAGATGCCCAGCACATCGGCCTGGGCCACCGCGCCGTTGATGTGATTGAGCGCGCCCCAGTTGTACTCGGTGATCGCCAGCTTGGTGCCCGGATAGTCGTCCGCCACCCACTGGCGCATGCGCGGCAGCAGATAGACCGGCTCGCCAATCCAGCTTTCGTCCACATAGTCCGGGTTCCACAGCGCCTGGGTCGAGCGCAGCCGCAGCGCCTGCGTGGCCGCGTTGCCAGCGCCCGTCGCGAAGATGCCATCGGCCTGCGGATACACATGCAGGTCCAGGTAGTCCACCAGCCGCACCCCGTGGGCCGCCTCATACGCCTGCAGCTGCTGGAGATACCAGGGCACATACGGCACGTCGCCGTGCGCCAGCCGGTCGGGGCGCGTGTTCCACCAGTCGCCGCCGGCGGCCACGTCGAGCGCCGAGTAAAAGTACGCCACCCAGCCCCAAGCCACCGGGCCAAGCGTCTGCGCCTGCGGGTCGGCGGCTTTGATGGCGGCAGCATAAGCGTAAGTCCGGTCGCGCATCTCGTCGTAGCTGACCGGGGCCGGATGCACATCGCGGTGAGTTGAGTTCCACAGCATCGGCTCGTTATCGAGGTTGTAGTAGCGCACGGCCCCCGCCCCAAACTCAGCGCTCAGGTGCGCCATCCACGCGGTGACGAACGCGGGCGTGATGGCCTCGCTGGTGTCGGTCGGCTGGTTGGCGGTCACGTCCGCGCCGCCCGGCAGCACCCCATTGCCGCAGTCGGCGTTGTCAGGCGCGACACCCTGCTGCGCGCCATACGCGGCGATGCTGAAACCGCAGGCGCGCGCCCGGGGGCCTTTGGGCGTCCAGCCAATCAGCGGCACGGTCAGCAGCGTCTGCGTGCCGGTGCGCCCGTTCTGCGCCACAAACGCGTCGCTCGCCGAGCCGTTGGGCAGCGCCCCCTCGTCCACCACGTCGTTCGGGATGTTCTGGAAGTACCAGTCGCTGGCGTGGTTCGACATATCCAACTGCCAGTTGTAGCGCGTGGTGCCGTTGCCGCCCCAGCGGTTGATAGGCAGGTCAATGTCTTCGGCCAGCGCTTCTTCGGCGAAGTTCAGGCCATAGATCAGCGGGCTGATGGTGTGCTGGACGGTGGCGGCGTTCACGCTCAGGGCCGGGCCGGCGCTGGGCGGCGGCTGGGTGGGCGTGGGCAGTCCGGCGTTCTCCAGGCTGAGGTCGTCCAGGTAATACACCGGCTGCGCGCTGGGCGTGTTATTAAAGAACACCACCGCCGCAATCGTAGCCTTACCGCCCAGGGTCGAAAGTGGGATTTGCACCAGCGTCCAGGTGTTGGCGGTCGGGGTGATCACCCGGCTGTCGTCGCTGCCGCCCGTGCCTTCCAACTGCACCGTCACCTGCTGCCCGCCGGTCGCGCCGCCGTGCACCCAGAAGCGCAGCGTATCGTAGCCGGCCGCGTTGACCTCAGCCGGGTAGGCCAGCTTGAGACCGCTCCACCCGCCCGTGTACGTGACGGCGATGGCGGCGCTGCCCGCGTGCACCGGCGAGCCCGCCGCCAGGTTGCGCGTGATCGGGTCCCACGACCAGTCGTTCCAGCCGCTGCCCAGCGCATCGGCGTAGATGACCAAGCCGGCGGCCACGATGGCCGGTGGGTTGGTCGGAACTTCAGTGGCCGGGGCTGCCTGCCCCAGTTCAGTTGGGGTAGCCGAAGCGCCGGGCTGGGGCGTCACCATCGCGGTACTGCCCGCCACTATGGTCACTTGCGTGGGCGGCGCGGCAACCGGCGTGGTGGTGGCGGGTGCGGCCGAAATCAAACAGGCGCTCAGTGCGAGCGCCAACGCGGCGACGAGGGCCACGAAGCCATAGGGTTGCGGGCGGCGGCGAGACACAGCCGCTAGTCTACCTGATTCGGGCGAGGGTGGAAACGGTACCGTTGGCGCTAGAACAAGCGCGGCTGGTGGCTCGGGGCGCGGCCGTTGAGGAGGATGTACGGCGCGGCGCGCGTGGCGTTGATGCCCAGTTGCTGCAGGTCGCTGAGTTCGCGCAGGCGGCCGGCGCGGCGCGCCTGAATGATCGAGTCGGCGCTCTTCGGGCCAATGCCCGGCACGCGCAGCAGGCTCTGGCGGTCGGCCTTGTTTAGCTCAATCGGGCGCTCGGTTAGGTTCTCGGCCGCCCAGCCTAGCTTGGGGTCCACGTCTAACGGCAGGCGGCCGGCGGCGGTGAACGGCAGGTCTTCCAGGTCGAAGCCGTAGTCGCGCAGCAAGAACGAGGCCTGGTACAGCCGATGCTCGCGCCACGGGTTCTCAGCCGGCGCGTTCTCCAGCGGCGTCTCGGGCACCGGGCTGAAAGCCGAGTAGTACACCCGCGCCAGCCGCAGCGTGCGGATCAGGTAATTGCTGGCGGTCAAGATTTCCAGGTCGTCTTCGCCCACCGCGCCCACCACAAACTGCGTCACCATCGACGGCCAGCGGCCGTTCACCGTGCCGGTCGGCAGCTCCGTGCGGCGGATCTCGTCCACCCACTTCAGCGGTTGCAGCAGCTCTTCCAGAAAAACCTTCTGCGGGGCCAGCTTCTGCAACCGGGCGGTGTTGGGCGCTTCCAAGTTGAGCGACACCCGGTCCGAAAGCTGCATGGCGCGCCGCACCTGGTCGCGCTCGACACCCGGCATCAGCTTCAGGTGCACATAGCCGCCGAAGCGGTGCTTGCTGCGCAGGATGTCCACCGTGTCTAGCAGGCGGTCTTGCGTGCGCACGCCGCCGCCCGCCACGCCGCTGCTGAGGAACAGGCCATTGGCTGTGCCCGCCTGGGCGATCTGCGTGAAGACCGTCGCCATCTCCTCCGGCTTGAAGGTGGCGCGGCGGTAGTTGCGGCCGGCCCGAAACGGGCAGTAGAAGCAGTTGCGCTCGCAGGCCGAGGTCAGCATGGTCTTCAACAGCGCCATGCGCTTGCCGCCCGGCATGGCCGCCTGGTGGATGCCCAGCGAGCTCTTCTTGCGCTCCAGCCCGGTCGACGGGTCCGGCCCGCCCTTAACGATGGCGCTGGGCAAGCCCGTCTGGCCGGCGTCGAAGGCGGCGCGCAGGTTGGCCGGGCTGTGGCCGCACGGCGCCCGGCGGTGGGGGTCCACCCAGCCCGCCGGGCGCGCAACCGAGTCGGCCTCTTCGGCCGGCTCTAAGTTCATCTGCTGGTTGAGATAGGTCAGCTTGCTAACTGCATCCATGCCGCCGATTATAGAACAGGTGTTTCCTTTGTCAATCGCGGGATGCCAATCAGCAGCGCCACCGGCCCGAGCAGCAGCAGCCACATCGCCACCGACAGACCGGCCGACTGCGCCACCCACCCCAGCAGCGCCGGCACCAGCCCCGTCACCAGGCTAAAGCCCGAGCTTACAGCCACCACCGTCCCCGACTGGCCGGGCATCGTCGAGTACAACTGCCCCATCAAGATCGCATACCAGCCGGCGTTCGCCAGGCCCATCAGCGCCAGCAGCCCCAGCTTCACCGGGAACCATGGCGCCAGCAAGAAAGCCACGAACAAGCCGAACATCACCACCGCCGAGTAGCGCAGATAAGTCAGGCCGCGCACGCGCTCCAGCAGCGGGATGATCAGCGCGTCACTCAGCAAGCCGGCGCCCGACCAGACCGCCACCGCTGTGCCGGCCAGCACCGGCGACACCTGCACCACATCCACAAAGTACAACGCCAGAAAACCAAGCAGCAGGTCGAGCATGAAGTCCGAGAAGGTCAGCAGCGTCAGCCAGCGCAGCACCTCACGCCGCCGCATCGCCGCCCAGGCCAGCCGCAGCCCGGCCCACAGCCCGCCCACCAGGCCGTTCTCCTCCTCGTCGTCAGACGCCACCCGCGGGGCGCGCAGTTGGGGCTGCCGCCACACCAA
>JBBRZY010000478.1:0-4491 GCA_038252885.1 Anaerolineales bacterium
AAGAAATGGAAGCCAGTTACTCCGGCGATGGCGGCAGGGCTGACCGATCATGTGTGGACGCTGGACGAGTTGCTCAGTTTTCGCGTCCCGCCCAAGTCAATGTGGTGAAAATTACCAGACACACGTTACAGGGACACTACCCCTAAAAAGGGCTAGGCCGGTAATGCAAGCTAGAGCCATGACCAGACATCGTGCAAACCGCCACTAACCGAAGAACGGCCTGGGGGCGCGCCCGGCAATCAAGCTAGCTTTGCCGTCCTAGAAAGGGGGGGCGGATGCAACGGGTAGCCAACACAGGGCGAGATGGTCAGCGCTCATCCGCTCTGTATTACAAAACTGCCCGCCTCTGGCGAGGCGGGCAGTTCGCTTTGACCGGCCCCGGCGGCGAACTATTGGGCCGTATAACCGCCATCCACCAGGTGGTAGCTGCCGGTGATGAAGGAGGCCGCGTCCGAGCCCAGGAAGGCGACCAGCGCGGCGACTTCCTCGCTGGTGCCCAGGCGTTTCACCGGGTGCAGGCCGCCGATGGCCTGCAGTGTGGGCTCGTCCAGCGCGTTCGTCAGCAGCGGCGTCAAGATGTAGCCCGGTCCGACGCTGTTGATGCGGATGTGCTGGGTGGCGTACTCCAGCGCGGCGGCCTTGGTCAGGCCGACCAGGCCATGCTTGGCGGCGACATAGGCCGGGCTGTTGGCGGTGGCGACCGACCCTAGGATTGAGGCCACGTTGACGATGGCACCGCCGCCGCGCGCCAGCAGGGCCGGGATTTCGTACCGCAGCCCATAGAACGCGCCGTTCAGGTTGATGTCAATCACCTTGCGCCAGCCGTCGAGCGGGTAGCTTCCGGTGGGGCCGAGGGGGCCGCCGATGCCGGCATTGTTCACGGCCACATCCAGCCCGCCATAAGTCTCCACCGCAAACTGCACCATGGCCTCCACAGCGGCCGGGTCGGCCACGTCGGTGGCGACGGCCTGCGCCACGCCGCCGGCCGCGCTGATGGCCTCCGCCACGCGCTGGGCCTGGGTCAGATTGATATCGGCCACCACCACCTGCGCGCCGCGTGCCGCCAGCGTATGGGCCACGGCCTCACCGATGCCGGAACCGCCGCCGGTGACAATGGCCACCTTACCGCTGAAGTCTTGCAGTTGATCTGTCATTGTCCGGATCACCTTTCATGCTAATATTGCCATTTATATTGGCTGAACCGCCGGTTGAGCCAGCGCCGCCAGTGTGGTGACTCGCAGCCGACCCACCAGGTCGGACTTGCGCCTCGCACCACACCGCCCGCACGCGGCGGTCGGCCCCGAGGGGGCATGCGCCGGGGTCCTCCCCGCAGTCGTTGAGGCTCAGCGGCCCTTCGATCGCCTCGACCACATCCAGCAGCGAGAGCGCCGCTGCCGAGCGGGCCAGCGCCACACCGCCCCGCGCGCCGCGCGTGGCTTGCACCAGCCCGGCGGCCGAGAATAGAGGCGTCGTACAGGCCATTGAGCAGGTGTAGCCCGCCCGGCCGGGAGGTGGCCAGGTACACGCCCAATCGGCCCGTGTATTTGACGTAGGCGCAGGCCATGACGGCAGCCGTTTCCTCATGCCGCACCTGAACGAAACGGACCTTTTCCTGACGCACGCGCAGACTCTCCATGATGCCGTTGATGCCGTCACCCGGCAGTCCAAAGGTCACGTCGACGCCCCAATCCAATTGGGTGTCAATCAAAACGTCGGCGGCAGATCGGACATGGAGACTTTTTCTTCCTATTGTCCCTATCGTCAGGTAGTGTTTCTACAGCGCCACGCCGGCGGTGTGTACCGGCCGCGTAGCAACCCGCCACGGCCGCAGGTGGAGCAGGCACAGACTTAGCGTGGCGTTGGCGGCAGACGGAGCTGGCGTCGCCTTACCAAATGGCGAGGCCGGGGAAAACAAGCGACAATACAAACCAGCCCAAACGGAAAAGCAATACGGTTTAGCCGCAACCACAACCCCATAAGGGCGGTTGTAATAGCGCCAGCCGCAGCGATGCCAAGGATCGCGGGGGGGGGCGCCACTGTAACCTCTTACTATCGCATCGTGAAATGTCGGCTTAATCCGTCTGCGGCTGATATTCGCGCAGTTCATCTAGGAGCTGCGCTCCGACTGCCAGGTGCACTTCGTCGCGGCTGAGATCGCTGATCCAGGTGGTCGGGATGAGCTTGCGGGTCTTGAACAATAGGCCTGAGGATATGACGAAATGCGTGGCGCGGTCAGCCTCGGGATCGGTGAGGATCTGCTCCACATTGCCCACGTGCCGGCCGTCGGCGCTGATGACCTTGGCGCCTTCGTCCAGTGCCACCGTGCCCTTCGGGATGTTTTTTTCAGTGCGAGTAGTGTAACCCGCGCCGTAGTTACCCAGGCCATATGTGCCCCAGCCCGCCATGCCATAGGGGGGATACCAATACATCGGCGGCAACACATAACTCCCGGCCGGCGCCCGCGACCGTTCGTAATCATCTAAGGGCACGTAGTGCGTTTCTTCGAAAATGGGCAATTGCTGCAGGTCGCCGGCGTCTTCGCGCAAGATGACCTGGTCAGCCTCCGTCCGGGCGATCAAATCGATGGGCACCACGCGATCCTCAGGGAACAACCACCCCTTGCGTACCACCAGGTGGCTGACCTCTTTTGTCCGCGGGTCCATTACGACGCGATCCACTTGCCCGACCGCCTGACCATCCGCCGTTTCGACCCGGGCATTCTCTTCGAATTTCATGATCTTCATCCTTTCATGTCAATCGTGGCGTCAGCTTGCTGCCGCCACGGCATCGCTATGTCATTTCATCAGGTATCAGCGCGGCCGCTTCCGTCCACCGGGACCAAGACAACGCCGAGGACGATGCTTGTGATTGGGCCTACGATCACCTGCACGGGCGCCCTAACGCTTCTCAATGTCCGCAACGTCGCGTGCGTTATCAGCCTGGCCGAGTTTGGCAGTCAGCTGCTCGGTCCTGGCCCACTCGTTCGGATGCGCCGTTTGGTAGTGCCCGCGCAGGGCCCCGTTGGTCTCGCAAACGGCATTGCAGATATTGCACCAATAGTTTTGCGCTCGACCGTTCTGGCTTGGCGGAGCGGAGCGGCGCCCGTAACCATGCTTTACAGGCGCATGCGGGGTGGGACCCGCATGATATGTGTAGTTGGGCTGGTCTTCACCCTGGTAAGATCTATTGCTTGCGTTCATATTATTCCTATTCGCCCCAGTCTTGCGGCATACATCACATTGAATTGGCATCCGAGGAAGCGTAAACAACAAGCCACCTTGCCGACATTTCTGGTGGATAGCAATGTGTCGTCATAAGCAATAGACTCTATCGAGAATAGGGTAAGCTTGGCATGTGGTTACCTACGAAACGCTCAAGAAGAAACCAAAAGAACTGCTGGCGCTGACAGGTTTAGCGCACCGCGAGTTTGATGAACTGCTGCCGATTTTCGCCCAGGCGCTGACGACGGCGGAAAGGCCCAAGAAGCCCAAACGCAAGAAACGCCAACGGGCAGCCGGTGGTGGCCGCAAACCCGGCCTGGGTTCAGCCGAAGATAAGTTACTGTTCATTCTGGTCTACACCAAGACCTACCCCTTGCAGGTTGTGCAAGGACAACTCTTCGGGATGAGCCAGTCCAGCGCGAGCGAATGGATTCAGCGCTTGCTGCCCATCTTGGCGGCCGCGCTGGACGCCTTGGGCGTGCTGCCGGAGCGCGATGGGGCGCAGGTGGCGCAGCAGAAGCGTCGTCCGGGGGAGCCGCCGGACCTGATAGTCGACGGGGTTGAGCGCCGCCGGCTGCGGCCGAAAGACGCCAAAATGCAGACGATCCATTACAGCGGCAAGAAGAAGGGGCATTTCGACAAGAATGTGGTGGTCGTCAACACCCGTAGCAAACGGGTCAGCTACCTGAGTGAGACCTTACCGGGCTCGGTGCATGACAAAGCGTTGGCCGATCATGCTAAGGTTGAGTATCCCAAAGCAACTACTCTGCGCAGCGATCTAGGCTTTCTGGGCTACCAACCCTCGGTGCGGGAACACCTCCAGCCGAAAAAAAGTCCAGGAAGCCGCCACTCACGCCCGGCCAAAAACGGCGCAACCGCAAACTAGCGCGCGTGCGGGTCCGTGTTGAACATGCCATTGCTGGGGTCAAGATTTGTCGGATTGCCAAAGATCAGTTTCGCAACCTCGCGGACGGATCGTCAGATCAAGCCATGCTAATCGCCTGTGGTCTGCACAATTTCCGCATTATGCGCCGAGCGCGACGCCACAAAAGCTCGGACGCTTATTTTCGATAGAGTCTAATATATCAGCCAGCGCGATCAAAGCCTATCAGTGATCCGCTACTTTGGCTGTAGGACAATTGCTCAGGGCAATCGCATCTTACTGAGTTTATTCGGCGCAACTGCCGTTAGGGTGAATGATATTCGGCCCAACATAGCTGCGGACCGCTCCATCTGACCAAAAGTCCGAATATTATTAGGCCATGCAATC
>JBBRZY010000479.1:0-4489 GCA_038252885.1 Anaerolineales bacterium
CCCGCTGGGGCGTCATTTGGGTGGGGCGGGCGCTGGTGGCCCTGCTGGTCGCCCTCCTGCTCGAAGGGCTGCTCACCGGCCGCCGCCCCGCCTGGCTGGGGTGGGTGCTGGGGCTGCTGCTGCTGTTGACGACCACGCTCACCAGCCACAGCAGCGCGCGGCCCGGCGTTTTGGGCCCGCTGGCCGACTTCGCCCACCAGAGCGCCGCGGCCCTTTGGACTGGCGGGCTGCTGATGCTCGTGGTGGCGCTCTTCAGCCTGCGGCGCGGCGCGGGCGACCCGGCGGCCCGCAGCCGGCTGGCCGCCGATTGGGTCGTCCGCTTTTCGGGCCTGGCGGCGGGCAGTGTGGGGGTGCTGCTGGCTTCGGGCCTGTGGCTGGCCTGGCAGGAAGTCAACACCTGGAACGCGCTGCTGCTGACCGAGTACGGGCAGACGTTGCTGCTCAAGCTGGCCGTGGTGGCCCTCGCACTGGCGGCGGGGGCGTATAATTCACTGGGTAGCGTGCGGCGCTTGGCGGCGGCCCCGGCCGGGCAGACTCAACGCACCGCCGGCCGCGTGGCAGTCGAGGCGGCGCTGGTGGCGGTGGTGGTGTTTGCCGCCGCCTGGCTGGTAGACCTGCCGCCCGCCGGCAGCGCGCTGACCTCCGGGTCGGCCGCCAACCGCGCTGCCGACGAAGCCGGCCTGACTTTCGAGCTGACCGCCGGGGGGCTGCCGATCACTGGGCGCATCAGCCCGGCGCGGCTCGGCTCGAATGTCTACACCATCAGCGTGCGCGGCCCCGACGGCCAATCGGTGCCGGAGGCGCAGGTGGTGCTGAGCTTTCAGCCATTCGAGGGCGGTCTGAACACCGACCTGGCCCTCAGCGACATCGGCGCCGGCAACTACGCCGCCACCGGGCTGGGCGCTTACCGTATCGGGCGCTGGCAGATGATCGTGCAGGTCACGCGCCCCAACATCACCGTGCCCGACTTCGGCACGCTCGACCTGACCGTGGCGGTGGATGAAGTGCTGCGCGTGGCTGATACGCCGCTGCCCTGGAACGTGCAGGCCGTCGGGTGGCTGAACGTCTACGGCCGCAGCGCGCTGAGTGTGCTGATCTTGCTGGTGGCCGTGGGTTGGAGTTGGATCGCCGGGCGCTGGCTGCCGGCCGCGCTCCGCCCCGGTCTGCTCGTCGCCGGCCTGCTGCTGGCCGCGTTAGTCTGGATTTTGATCTTGCGCGTTTTCTAACGCCACGCTCGCGTGGTCGCTATCTTGTTCAACTTCTTGTCTCGGAGGGCATTGTGCGCCGCTACTTGCCGACTTTCATTCTGCTTTTTCTGCTCCTGCTCGTGGGCGGGCTGGCGGTGACCAATGCCTTTGGCAACCCGTCGACCCTGCGCGGGCCATACGTGCCCACCCTGAGCCCCGACCCCCAGGCCGGCCAGCTCCAGGCCCTGATCTTCGCGCTGGCGGTGGGCGGCATCCTGACGACCCCCATCATCCTGGGCATCGTCCTGGCGATCACCTTCTACCGCCTGACGCTGCTCATCTCCCACCACCCAGCCATCTCGGCCGCCCCCGCCAAATCGGCCGCGCCGCCCAAGTCGAACAGCGGCGATCAAGGGTTGGCCATCCCGCTCACCAGCAATCGTTCGCTGGCGATCTTCTGGGTGGCCGTGGTGGTGGTCGTGGTCGGCTTCCAAGGGTTGCGCTACATCCAACCGATCGTCAGCGTGGCCCCCTTCGGCTACATCCCCAGCCTGAGTTCGCTCTCCAGCATCGTGCTCTTCCGCCTGCCGGGTGAGCACATCAACGGGCTGCCGGCTTTCATCGCCGGGCCGGGCGACAACCTGCTGGCCATTCACGCCTTCATCGGCGTGCTCGGGCTGGCCGTGGTCGGCGTGGCCGCGGTGGGCTTTGGCCTGGCGCAGGGCGTCGCCCGCCTCGACCACACCGTGCGCGGCGCCGACAAGTTCAAGGACACTCCGGTCGACCGGCTCATCCCGGCCGTCGAACAGCGCCTCGAAGCGCTGCGCGCCCCGCGCCCTAAGCAGTTGCCCGGCAACCCGATTGACAGCTTCCTGATCGTCCTAAACGTGCTGCTGTTCGTCGTCATCGCCGGCATCGTGGCCTTCTACGTGCTGCCGTCCTACTCCGGCGTCGCGGCGGTCGATAACGCGCTCGAGGCCACCCGCATCGCCTCCATCGCGCCCCCCACGCCCACCGCCGGCCCCGGCGCGCCGACCCCCGGCGACATCGTCCAGGCCGATTTCGACCAACTGCCGGCCGGCGACGCCGGCGCGGGTGAACTGGTCTTCCAGGGGGCGGGCGGCTGTTCGGCCTGCCACTCGTTGCAGGCCGGCACCGTTCTCGTCGGCCCCAGCCAGGCCGGCCTCAGCCAGCGCGCGCCGACCCGCAAGCCGGGCTACTCGGCTCAGGCCTACATCTATGAGTCGATCACCAACCCGAATGCCTTCGTGGTGGAGGGCTTCCAGCCCGACATCATGCCCAAGACCTTCAAGGACACGCTCTCGTCGCAGCAACTCGCCGACGTGATCGCCTTCCTGCTGACGGAGTAGCGTTTGGCGCTGTTCGTTGTAATGGTGTGACTATGAACAAAGACGAATTGCTGGCGGCGCTGGAAGGCGCTCGCGCTGAAATTGACGACGTGCTGGCCGACCTTGACCCGGCGGCGCTGGAATTGCCCGGCGCCGCCGGCGACTGGTCGGTCAAAGACGTGCTCTCGCACCTGACCGCCTGTGCGGTGGAACTGCTCACCAACCTGGGCCTGGCCGAGCGCGGCCAGAAGCCCGCCCGCACGCACCTGGATGACGCCGCCATCCAGGCGCAGAACGAGGCCTGGTACAAGCAATATAAAACGCGCGCCCTCGAGCGCGTGATTGCCGACTACGACGGCGTGCACAACCAAATGGAGCGCAAGGTCGCGGCCTTGAGCGACAAGCAGTTGGCCGCCCCCGTGCCCTGGCTGAAAAACAAGGCCCTTAGCCAGTACATCCTCGAAGAGATCGCGGACCACGAGCGCGACCACGTGCCCGGGCTGCAGGCGTTCTTGCTGACCCAGCCCAAGGCCGACGCCGATGCCGGCTGATACCCTGCCCCCCGCCGCCCCGACCATTGCTTTAGACTATGGCGACCCGGCCGCCGAGTATGCCGCCGCCCGCCAGGGGGCCGTGGCCGTCTGGCGCACGCATGAGGGCCGCGTGCGCGCCGTCGGGCGTGACCGGCTCGACCTGCTGCACCGCATGTCTACCAACGACCTGACCGGCATGGACGTGGGTGAGGCGCGCTACACCGTCCTCACCACCGCCATTGCCCGCATGGTCGATGTGCTCTGGGTGCTCAACCGTGGCGAGACGGCGCTTTTTCTCACCGGGGCCGGCCGCGCCCCGCTGGTGCGCAAGTGGCTGGCCGGCTACGTTTTCTACAACGACAAAGTGAAGTTTGAGGACGCCGGCGCAGAGCTAGGCCAGTTTGGCCTGTACGGCCCGCGCGCCGCCGAGGTGGCCGAAGCCCTGGCCCCCGGTGCGGCGGCCCTGGCCGAGAATCGCTTCCTTGACACGGGCGAAGTGGTGGTGGCCCGCCGCCGCCCGCTGGCCGGCCACGGTTTCGCCGTGCTGGCCCCGGCCGCGCAGATCGGCGCGCTGTGGGCGCTGGCGTTGGCCGCGGGCGCGACCCCGGCTGGTGAGCAGGCCTACCAGTGGCTGCGCGTCGCCGCCGGCCAACCCGAAGGCGCGGCCGCTGGCACGCCCCTGGCCGGGCAAGAGCTCACCGAGAGCTACATCCCGCTCGAAGCGAATTTGTGGCCGGCGGTGAATTTCAAGAAGGGCTGTTACATCGGGCAGGAGATCATCGCCCGCATGGAGAGTCGCGGCAAGCTAGCCCGCCGCTTGGTGGGCCTCAAGCTGGCCGCGCCCGCCGCCGTCGGGGCCGAGGTCAAAGCCGGCGACTCGGTTGTCGGCACGCTCACCAGCGCCGCCGACCTGCCCGACTACGGCCCGGCCGCCCTGGCCTACCTCAAGAGCGCCGCCGCCGAGCCAGGCCAGGCCGTCACCGTCGCCGGTGTCGCCGGCACCGTCGTCGAACTGCCCCTTCTCCCGTAGCACAACCGCCTCTCGCGCATAGCGCCCGCCCACACCGAAACATTGTGGTCGTCTAACCCGTGCGCTGGGCCGCCTGCCGCGCGATGAGTCAGAGAGGCGACCAGAAGAAGCCTCTCGCTCCCCATTTGTGTTACGCCAACCCACAGTCTTACCCAACACCCTTCGTGTAATTCGTGTAATTCGTGGCCAAAGGTTTTCCCCCGAGTCCTCGCGCCGCCTCCCCGCCTTTACTCTGCCACGAGCGCCCGTGCGGCCGGCGTCGCGCGCCCGGCCAGCACCACAAAGCCCACCGCCACCAGCGTCATCGCCGCGCCGACCGTGAACAAGCCCTGCGCCCCAATCGCGTCATACAGCACCCCGCCGGCCAGCGCCCCCACCGCCGCGCCCAGG
>JBBRZY010000480.1:0-4483 GCA_038252885.1 Anaerolineales bacterium
CCCCTGGTAAAAATTTCTGGCTGGCCCAAAACGGCAGCGGCCCGAATGGGCGTGTAAACCCGCTGGCGGCAGGGATAGGCGCGCCGGCCAGTCAATCACCCCGGCGGCGAGGCGCGCTGACAAGGGCGCGGATTAGCCTGACCCAGCGCCTAGCGCTGACCCAGAGCCTAGCGCTAACCCAGACGGTCCGGAGGTTTTTGCCCCTAAACTGAAATATACCCAGCACCAGTTTCTAATCCTAACGGACGCAGGCGGGGAGAGGCTGAGCAGGGGTGAAAACAAACGGGCCGCCTGGGGAGGCGGCCCGTGGGGATACAGGGTCGGACGGCGGGGGGCCGGGTTGGTTAGCGGCCGCCGTGGCTGTTCTTGCCGAGCTGCTCGAGGAATTCCATGTTGCTGTCGGTCTGGCGGAGCTGCTCGAGGATGGCTTCGGTGGCGTTGGTCAGGTCGAGGCCGGCGCCGTTGGGGGGCGGGGTGACCATTTGGCCAAACATGCGGCGCATGAGCCAGACGCGTTGGGTGATATCCGGCCCCAGCAACAACTCCTCGCGCCGGGTGGACGAGCGCTCGATGTCGAAGGCCGGGAAGATGCGGCGCTCTTGGAGTTTGCGGCTCAGATGCAACTCCATGTTGCCGGTGCCCTTGAACTCTTCGTAGACCACGTCGTCCATGCGCGAGCCGGTGTCGACCAGGCAGGTAGCGACGATGGTCAGCGAGCCGCCCTCTTCCAGGTTGCGGGCCGCGCCAAAGAACTTCTTGGGTGGGTAGAGCGCAGCCGGGTCGAGACCGCCGGAGAGGGTTCGGCCGGAGGGGTTGACCACCAGATTGTAGGCGCGAGCCAGGCGGGTGAGCGAGTCGAGCAGGATGGCGACGTGCCGGCCGCCTTCCACCAGGCGCTTGGCGCGCTCCAGGGCCATCTCGGCCACGCGCACGTGGGAGGTGACCGGCTCGTCAAAGGTCGAGGCAATCACCTCGGCGTCAACCGAGCGGTCCATGTCGGTCACTTCTTCGGGGCGCTCGCCGATCAGGGTGACCATCAGGTGCACGTCGGGGTAGTTGCGGCTGATGGCGTTGGCGACTTCTTTGAGGACGGTGGTCTTGCCGGCCTTGGGCGGCGAGACGATCAGCCCACGCTGGCCTTTGCCGATGGGGGCGATCAGGTTGAGAAAGCGGGTGCTAAGAACGTTCTTGCTGGTTTCCAGGTCGAAGCGCACATCGGGGAAGATGGGCGTGAGGGTCTCGAAGTTGGGGCGCTTCTTGGCCTGCTCGGGGTCGAGGCCGTTGACAGTTTCGACGCGCAGCAGCCCGTAATACTTCTCCGAGTCCTTGGGCGAGCGCACCTGGCCGATAACCATGTCGCCGGTGCGCAGGCCGAAGCGACGGATCTGCGACTGGGAGACGTAGATGTCTTCCACGCCGGGCATCAAGTGCTCGGCGCGCAGGAAGCCAATGCCGTCTTCCACGATTTCGAGCACGCCGCCCCGCAGCTCTAGGCCTTGCTTTTCAGCATTGGCCCGCAGCAGGCGGACGATGAGCTCGTCCTTCTTTAGGCGGCTGTAGGCGGGGATGTTCCAGTCCCGCGCAACAATCCGCAATTGTTCGAGGGTCTTAGGCTGCAGATCCGTAATATCCATACCTTAACTCCCAGTGGAGAACGAGTGACGACCCGGCGCGCGGGCTGTACACAAGGTACGCCGCGTCACGGGTCAGACGGTCACTCGTTAGATTACTCAATTATCAAACGGCACAGCTTGTCTAAATTCGCCTAGAGATGGGGGAATGCGACCGCTAACGCTTGGGGATTAACTGGGTGGCATTGTAGCACTATCGCCACCCGGCGTCAATCATATTTTACCTGACTAAACTGCATGAGCTTGTCCCAACGGTGGCGGGCGATGATCTCGCGCACGGTGCCAGACTTGGAGCGCATGACCAGGCTGTGAGTGCGCGCGCCGTCGCCGTAGTACTTGACGCCGTCGAGCAGTTCGCCGTCGGTGATGCCGGTGGCGGCGAAGAAGACGTTGTCGGAGCGCACCAAGTCGTTGATGGTCAGCACCCGGTTGAGGTCGAAGCCCAATTCGTTGGCCTGGGCGACTTCCTGTTCGTTGCGGGCCCAGAGCTGGCCCTGGATTTCGCCGCCCATGGCCTTAAGGGCGCAGGCCGAGATGACACCTTCGGGGCTGCCACCGATGCCCATGAGCAGGTCGACGCCGGAGTCGGGCCAGGCGGTCATGAGCGCGCCAGCCACGTCGCCGTCGGTGATGAGGCGGATGCGAGCGCCGGCCTGGCGGATGTCGGCGATGAGCTGCTCGTGGCGCGGGCGGTCGAGCACCACCACGGTCAGGTCGGCCAGGTCTTTGCCTTTGGAGCGGGCCACGCTGCGCAGGTTGTCCAGGGGCGAGGCTTCGATGTCAATCACGCCCTTGGCTTCTGGGCCGACGGCGATCTTATTCATATAGACCATCGGGCCGCAGTCGAGCATGGAGCCGCGGTCGGCCAGGGCCACGGTGGCGAGTGAGTTGGCCTTGCCCAGCGCCAGCAGGCGGGTGCCGTCGATGGGGTCGACGGCGATATCCACGTTGGGCTCGGCCCCGGTGCCGAGCACTTCGCCGTTATACAGCCAGGGGGCCTCGTCCTTCTCGCCCTCGCCAATGATGATGGTGCCGTTCATGTCGACTGAGTTGAGCACCAGGCGCATGGCGTCGACGGCGGCCTGGTCGCTGCCGGGCTTATCGCCCCGGCCCATAAAGCGGCCGGCGGCCAGGGCGGCGGCTTCGGTGACACGCACGAGTTCCAGGGCCAGGTTGCGGGAGGGTTTTTCGCTGCTCATGGCTTGTCCTTGGCTGGTCTAGACTAAACGGGCGGCGCGCTGGCGGTCAGCCGCCGGCCAGCGCCCGCAGCAACAGGAGAAAGTAGTAGCCGAGCGGCACGGCGACGAGCCAGGAGTCGATGCGGTCGAGCGCGCCGCCGTGGCCGGCCAGGAGCACGCCCGCATCTTTGACGCCGCTTTGGCGCTTGAGCATCGACACGCCCAGGTCGCCCAGCGGGCCGAGCGCGCCCACCAGCAGGCCGAGCGCCCCACCCGACTGCCAGGTGAGCAGCCCGGCCGGCCCGGCGCCCAGCCCCAACACCAGCCCCAGGCCGGCGCCGCATAGACCGCCGAACACAATACTGCCCACGTAGCCCTCCCAGGTCTTGCGCGGGCTGAGGCGGGGCGCCATGCTCTGCCGGAAGAAGCGGTGGCCAAACAGCCGCCCAAACACATAGGCGCCGGTGTCGGCCAGCCACATGCTGCTGAGGGCCGAGATGAGCCACCACAGGCCTTGGGGCTGGGCGCGCAGGGTGACGAAGTAGCGGCCGAGCCAGCCCAGGTAGACGATGCCGCCCAAGGTGATGACGAAATCGGTGCCGGAGGCGGGCGCGCCGCGCTCGTAGTCGAACAGGTGCCAGACCAAGGCCACCAAGATCAGCACGGCCGGCAGCAGGTGGGAGGGGTTGAGGGCCGGCACCTGCTCGGTGAGCAGCAACAGCCCGACCCCGGCCAGCACGACCGGGCCGGCCGGGCGGTGGTGGGTGTGGGCGAACAGGCGCACGTACTCGCGGGCGGCCACCAGCAGCATAACCACGATAACGGCCAAATACGGCCAGCCGCCGGTCTCCATGACCAGCAAGCCGGCCGGGATCAGCAGGATGCTGACGGCCAGGCGGTCGTTGAGGTCGCTGGCGGGAGCTCCGGCGGACGGGGGCGCGTCGGGCGTGGGGGCGGGCGACATGCCCCGCGCCTAGGCGCCCGGACGACCGGCGCGCGCGCCGTCGGGCACGGCCCCGGCTTTGATCTGGTCTGACACCAGGCCAAAGCGCCGCTCGCGCTGGCCGAACTTCTCCAGGGCCAGGCGGAACTGCTCTTTGTCGAAGTCGGGCCAGTAGACGTCGGCCGCGAAATACTCAGCGTAGGCGCCCTGCCAGAGCAGGAAGTTGGAGACGCGCAGCTCGCCGGCGGTGCGGATGATGAGGTCGGGGTCGGGCTGGCCGGCGGTGAACAGGTAGCGGCTGACCAGGTCAGAGTTGACGGCGTCGGGCTTGACGCCGTCGGTAAGCATCTGACGGATGGCGTAGACGATCTCGTCGCGGCCGCCGTAGTTGAAGGCGACGTTGAGGATCAGCTTTTGGTTGGTGCGGGTGCGCTCGATGGCCTGGCGCACTTTCTTTTGGATGGAGGGCAGCAGGCCTTCGAGCCGGCCGATGTGGCGCAACTGCACGCCCTGGCGGTTGAGCTCTTCTAGCTCGCGGTCGAGCACTTCGTTGAGGATGAACATCAGGCCGTCGACTTCTTCGCGTGGGCGGCCCCAATTTTCGGTGGAGAAGGCGTAGATGGTGAAGTGCTTGACGCCAAATTCAACGCAGGCGGTGATGATGCGGCGCAGGTTCTCGACGCCGGCGCGGTGGCCTGCCAAGCGCGGCAGACCCTTGCTGAGCGCCCAGC
>JBBRZY010000481.1:0-4480 GCA_038252885.1 Anaerolineales bacterium
CTCGCTTGTGCTCGCGTTCCCGGGCAACCGCTTCTACCGCAAGGGCATCCCGGCGCTGCTTCGCGGCGCGCCGGACATGAACAGCCTTGTCGCCGTCGGCACGCTGGCAGCCTACGCCTATTCGCTGGTCGCGACCTTTGCGCCGGCGCTGCTTCCGGCCGGTACGGTGAACGTCTACTACGAGGCCGCCGCGGTCATCGTGACCCTGATCCTGCTGGGCCGGGTACTCGAGGCGCGCGCCAAGGGCCGCACCTCCGACGCGCTCAAGGCGCTCATGGGCCTGCAAGCCCCGACGGCCCGCGTGCGCCGCGATGGCGTCGAGCGCGAACTGGCGGTGGACGATGTGCTGGTGGGCGACATGGTCGTCGTCCGCCCCGGCGAGAAAGTCCCGGTGGACGGCGTGATCGTCTCGGGCCGCTCGTCGGTGGACGAGTCGATGCTCACCGGCGAGAGCCTGCCGGTGGATAAAGGCCCCGGCGACAAAGTCGTCGGCGCGACTCTCAACCGCCAGGGGCTGCTCGAGTTCGAGGCCACGCGCGTGGGCCGCGACACCGCCCTGGCGCAGATTGTCCGGCTGGTGCAATTGGCGCAAGGCAGCAAAGCGCCCGTGCAGCGCCTGGCCGATCAGATTTCGGCTGTCTTTGTGCCGGTGGTGCTCGGGCTGGCCGCATTCACGTTCGTCGGCTGGCTGATCGCCGGCCTGCTGGGCGTCGGCGCCCCCTCGACCGTCTTGCAGACCGCCCTGATCAACGCTGTGGCGGTGCTCGTCATCGCCTGCCCGTGCGCGCTCGGCCTGGCCACGCCCACCGCCGTCATGGTCGGCATGGGGCGGGGCGCCGAGGCCGGCATCCTGTTTAAGAACAGCGAAGCGCTGGAGCGCGCCGGCCGCCTGGGATTGGTGGTGCTCGACAAGACCGGCACCATCACGCGCGGACGCCCGGCCGTCACCGACATCGTGCTGTCCGGTTCCGCTGCTCCCCAGAGCGCCGCCGTTGCCGCACTGTTGCGGCTGGTGGCCAGCGCCGAGCGCGGCTCGGAGCACCCCTTGGGCGAGGCGATTGTGGCCGAGGCCCAAGCGCGCGGCCTGACCCTGGCCCAGCCGGGCGGCTTTAGGGCCGAGGCCGGGCACGGCATCGCCGCCGAGGTCGAGGGCCATGCCCTGTTGGTGGGCAGCCCGCGCCTGATGGCCGACCGCGGCCTGGCGCTCAACGGGCTGACGGCCGAAGTCGAGCGCCTGCAGGCCGAGGCCAAGACCGCCATGATCGCCGCCGTGGATGGCGAAGTGGCCGGCCTGATTGCCGTGGCCGACACCATCAAGGACGGCTCGCGCGAGGCGATTGCGACGCTGCACCAGTTGGGGCTGCGGGTGGTCATGCTCACCGGCGACAACCAGCGCGCCGCCCAAGCCATTGGCCAGGCCGTGGGCGTGGACGAAGTGCTGGCTGAGGTGCTGCCCGGCGACAAAGCCGCGCACGTGAAGCGCCTGCAAGCCGAGCACGGCGGGGTGGGGCGCTCGCTGGTCGCCATGGTCGGCGACGGCATCAACGACGCGCCCGCGCTGGCCCAGGCCGACGTTGGCATCGCCATCGGCACCGGCGCGGATGTGGCCCTGGCCGCCGCGCCCGTCACGCTGATGAGCGGCGACCTGCGCGGGCTGCCGCGCGCCATTGGCCTGTCGCGCGCCACGTTGCAGGTCATCCACCAAAACTTGTTCTGGGCCTTTATCTACAACATCATCCTCATCCCGGCCGCCGCGCTGGGGTTCCTCAACCCGATGCTAGCCGCCGGGGCGATGGCCTTCAGCTCGATCTTTGTGGTCGGCAACTCGCTGCGTCTGCGCGGCACCAAACTGCGCTAGCCCAGGGCTGGCAGCGCGGCGCTAGGTGTCGCGCCCCGACGCGCTGTCAGCCTACTGGCCTTAACTGCCGACATCTGTACCCACCGTCCATTGCAGACGCCGCCCGATTTGCGATATACTGTAAACGCCTCGCAGAGCAATGGGGTGTCAACCATCCCGAACCAGGGTTGCTCGGTTTCTAGCCCCAGAACCAGCCCCTGGCGCCTAACAGCCCGTCACCGGGCGTTGGGCTAGTTGCCGTGAACTTCATTAAGCCAAGTTTATAGGGAAGCTTTTATACATGGGCAAAAAGCATAGTTTGGTATCGGCCACGATATTGGCCCTGCTCGTCAGCGCCGTCAGTGGCCCGCTGCTGAATGCGGGCGCTACGCCGAGCGCCACGTCGCCCACGCTGGGCGCTTCGGCCGCCTACTCGGTGCTGGCCGGCTCTATTGTGACCAACACCGGGGCCACCACCCTGTCGGGCAATCTGGGCATCAGCCCCAGCATCGGGGTGCCGCCGCACTACACCGGGTTTCCGCCAGGGGTTGTCGGCCCGCCCGGCGTGATCCACGACGCCGACATTGACGCGGCCGCCGCTCAGGCGGACAACACCGCCGCCTTTGGGTTCCTCGATCAACTGTGCACAACCACCTACCCGCCGGGCGTCGTGGACCTATCGCTGGCCTCGCCGCTCGGGCCAGGGGTCTATTGCGCCGATGCCTTCATCCTCACCGGCAGCCTGACCTTGTCTGGGTCCGGCGTTTGGATCTTCAAGTCGGCGGCCACGCTCACCACCTCGGCCGATTCGTCGGTGACCGGCGGCGACCCGTGCAATGTCTGGTGGCGGCTGGTGTCGTCCGGCGTGATCGGCACCGGGACTGATCTCATCGGCAACATTCTGGCCCTCACGTCGGTCTCCCTGGCCACCGGCGCCTCGGTGGCTGGCCGGGTCATGGCCCAAACTGGGGCCGTGACGTTGGATACCAACAAGATCGCCGGCCCGAATTGCGCCGAACAGGCCACCGCCACCGCGACTACCACGGCCACGGAGACCACGACGGCGACGACCACGGTCACGAACACGTCGCCGCCGCAGCCGCAGAACACGGACGTTCCGCCGTCCACCGAAACCCCGCTGCCAGTTCCAACCGCCACCGTCACCGCCCCCGTGGTTGTTGGCCTGCCCGCCACGGGCGGCGGCCCGCTGCCAATGGCCGGCTTCCCCTGGGGCCAGGCGGTGGTGGCCGGCGGGCTTGGCGCTCTGGCGCTGGGGCTGCTGGGCGCATTTCGCCGCCGCTCTCGCCGGCCGGGTCAATAACTTCGACGGCCCGATGGTCTCTACCGGGTTGGGCCGCCGCAGCCTCGGCCGTCTGGCGGCTGGCTTGATCTTGGCGGCCTGCGTGGCCGCCTGCAACGGAACGCCGACGGGCGAGGCGCCCACACCGCCTCGCCCGTTTCAGTTGGCGCCAAGCGCCACGCCGCGCGCTGGGTTGCCGCTAGCCACGGCGCTGCCCACGCTGCGGCCGCTAAACGCGACTCCCATCCCGCCCACAGCCATCCCGCCGCTGTTCGATCCCAGCGTAGACCTGTTGGCCGGCCCGGTGGCGGTGCCGCTCCAACTCATCATTTCGGCGCTCGACGTCAGCGCCCCGGTCTTAGGGGTCGGCATCACCGCCGACAACGCCATGGATGCGCCCAAGGGGCCAATTGACGACCCGCTGTGGCACTCGGCCTTCTGGTATCGCGGCAGCGGCCAACCCGGCGACTCGGGCACGGCCGTCATCGCCGCGCACGTGGACGACCCGCTTTCGCGACCCGCGCTCTTCGCCCGCCTGCAAGACCTGGCGCCCGGTGACGTAGTCGTGCTGCACGACACCCGCACCGGCCGCGACCTGAGCTACACCGTCACCCAAACCGCCATCTACACGCTGGCTGAGAGCGCCGACCCGGCCGTGATGGCCCAGATATACGGGGGCGGCCCGGTGGCTGGCCTCGGGCCGCAGCCCGCCCCCGACGGCCGCGCGCACCTGACCCTGATCACCTGCACCGGCTACATCGTTAACGGCTCATTCGATCATCACGTCGTCGTTTACGCCACGCTCAACCCGGAGTGAGCCTTCCCGGGGGCAGCCCATCTGCAGCGTGGCCTGCTGGGTGTTTGGCCGCCCGCCGAGTGGCCTTAACAACCGAAATTTGTACCCTCTGGCCGTTGCGAGTTCCACCCGGTTGGCGCTATAATCCAACGCGAGCGTGGCCCGGTTAGAATGACGGGGCCACCTCTCTGGCGGCGCACGACTGCCCCCCACCCGCACACAACAAGGACCGTTCTACATGCGCATTTCGCAGCGTTTGGCAATCGTTTTCGTCCTCAGCCTGCTCCTGGTCATCATGACCAGCCGAATGCTAATCGCCTTTGCCGCGCCGGCTCAGACCTACGCCCGTGGTGTGTCGTCGGACACGCCCACCGTGACCACGGCGCCCAATACCAGCACACCGACGGCTACGCCCACCGTGACCACGCAGTCCAATACCAGCACACCGACGGCTACGCCCACGATAACCACCCAACCCAATACCAGCACGCCGACGGCCACGCCCACCGTGACCACCCAACCTAATACCAGCACGCCGACGGCCACC
>JBBRZY010000482.1:0-4477 GCA_038252885.1 Anaerolineales bacterium
CATCGTCGTCACACAGTGGCTGAATCGTTTCTTGGCCTGGGCGGTGCCGATCGTGGCACCGGTCAAGCCGTTTTGGTGGGTCCCACTGCTGGCCGGCCTAGCGGCGTTCGTGTTTGGGTTGGGAGCGGCCATGCTGCTCTAGGCGACGGCGAGGGCTCGTTGGGTAGCAAAAGCTGAACGCCTGTTCTGAAAATTTGGTTAGAAAGCCGCTTGGATGCTAGCCGGAGGTCGATACGTATTTACTCGTGGCGCAATTCCGAGTATAGTTGCGCACAGACGTCTTAACCTAGTACTAACGTCCCCCCTACTATTCTCCTATGCGGCTGCCTCGCGAGAGCCTGCTCTTCCTGGGATTATCCACCGCCATCTGTGCCTTGGTCGGTCTTGTGTTTGGCATTTCCACTGGCAGCCTGATCGATCCGAGCCCGCCGCGCGCTTCGTCCACGCCGCCGGCCACCGCTTCTAGCCTGGCCCCGCTCCCCACTTCTACCGCCCCACCGCTGCCGCAGGGGGTTTCGCCCGCCCCACCCGGCCCGCAACGCTCGCTCATCTTAATCGGCGTCGACGACGCCCAGGCCGCCACCCCGCAGCTCGAAGGTGTGTGGGTAATAACCTTCCAGCCCGGCATCAATGAATATTATGTGATAAGCTTTCCGCCGTCGGCCCGTTTTCACCTGGCGAGCCTGTCAGGCGAAATGTCGATGCGCGACATCTACGCCGAAGACCTGCGGCAGCAGCTCGGCTTTCACTTTGTGCGGGATGCCGTGCAATCGCGCTTCCGGGCGTTCTCGATCGAGGCCGATGTGGTGCTCGACCGGGGCGACTTCGCCGGCCTGGTGGCCAGCATCGGCGGGCTCGATCTGACGGGGCAGGCGCTGGCTGGGCCGGAACTGCTGAGCAACTATGATCAATACCCGGTGGACGATAACGCTAACCGCATGTTCTTCCAACAACAGGTCTTTAAGCTGCTGTTCGAGACCATGGCCGCGCAAAGCTGGACGCCGGGCAGCCTGCTCACCTACATTGAACAATTGCCGCAGGTGCAGGCCGACCCAGCGCGCGAGAGCGCGTTGGACGCCTTCTTCGTGGGCGCGCCGGTCTTCCCCGACTCAACCATCATCTGGCACGACTACCTGCCCGAGATGGAAATTGGCGCCACGCCCTAGGCGATTCCTCTGTGGATAAAGTTCCAACTTCATACGCCTTTTTAGACTTCAGCGATTATGCTCGCCCGGCGGCGCGCTGGCTGGTGCGCCAATTGCTGCCACACACGCGCGTGTCGCCTAACCACCTGACGCTCGGTTTTACGGTGGCGGGCCTCGCCGCGGCGGCGTTGCTGGCGGCTGATCGCTGGCTGGTGGTCGCAGCACTCCTGGTGCTGGTGAAGAGTGGGCTCGACGCGGCCGACGGCGCCCTGGCGCGCGGCCGCAACCGGCCATCACGCGTGGGTCGGTTCTTCGACTCGGTGATGGATTTCGTCGTCAATCTGGCGCTGTGCGGCGGAATTGCGGCCGGCGCAGTCGCGCGCGGCGCAGGGCTGGAAGTCTACGGCTTGGCGCTGGGGGCGCTGGTCTCGGGCCTACTGCAAGTGAGCATCTTCAACCACTACTACATTCGTTATCGCGCCCAGGTGGGCGGCGACCGCACCAGCCAGGTGAGCGAAAGTGCGGCGACGCAATACCCGTGGGATAACCCAACGGTGTTGCGCTGGCTGTTCGCCGCCTATCGTGCCATCTACGGCTGGCAGGACGCACTGGTGGCGGTGCTGGACCGCGCGCTGGCCGGCACGACCCAGCGGTCGATGAGCCCGCGTTTCATGACGGCCGTGAGCGTGCTGGGCCTCGGCACGCAACTGCTGATCCTAGCGGTCTGCGCGGCCGTGGGCCAGCCGGTGTGGGCCTTGTGGCTGTTCGTGACGGTCTTCAACGCCTACGCCATCGGTCTGATGGTGGCGCGCCGTTCCGCGACTAACTGAGCGTCACCCCGCCGCCCAGGCAGCGGCGCCGTATTCCCCGTACCCTAGACTTGCGCTTCAATTTCGGTTATCTTCCGAGACATGACGCTACACATTCGGCAGCAGTTGGACTTCGCTGGCGCGCATCGCCATGGGCCTGCCGGGCGGTTGCACGGCCACAACTTTCAGCTGAGCACTACCGTGGCTGGCGAACAACAGGCCAGCGGCGTGGTACTAGACGCCGCGACCCTGGCGGCGCGGCTGGCTGAACTGCAGTCGCCTGAAATCGGTAATGAGTCCATTGAAGCGGTATGGTTAAGAGCACGGGCCGATTGGCCGGCCGCCGTGCGGGCTCAGGCCGTGACGCTGCTCGAGACGAGCGGCGCGGGCAGTACAGTGGAAGCGGGGCAGAGGCTGTTTGTCAGCCCCGGTTACTTTTCTGCGGCACACCGCACCCACGCCCCGCGCCTGAGCGACCCCGAGAACTTGGCGCTCTACGGCATCTGCGACAACCCGGCTGGGCACGGGCATAACTACCGCGTGACAGTCTGGCACCCAGCCCTGGCCCAAATGCCGGCGGCGGTGTGGGCGGAGTTCGACCACCGCAACCTGTCGGTTGACATCCCGGCCTTGCGCGGGCGCAACGTGGTGACCGAGACCATCGCCGCGTTGATCGCGGAGCGCGTGCCAGGGGCCGAGCGCGTGCGGGTCTGGGAAACGGACACGTTCTACGCCGAATTCAAGCCGGCCACAGGCGCGTATCAACTAGGGCGCCGCTTTCAGTTCAGCGCCGCCCATCAGATTGGCGACCCACGTTTGACCGACAGCGAGAACCAGAGCCGGTACGGCCGGTGTGCGGCGGCGGGGTTGCATGGCCACGACTTCGCATTGGAGGTAGTCGTCGGGACGGACGGGCTAGACCCTCTGACCGAGACGGCCTTCGACCTGGGGCTGATCGACCAGGCTGCGGCGGCGGTGCTGGCCCAACTGCATGAAGTTGACCTGGACCGGGATGTGCCCTGGTTGAGTGGGCAACGCACGACGCCGGAGGTGTTGGCGAGCACGATCTACGACCGCCTGGCACGTGACCTGGGCGGCGCCTTGCGGGCGGTCGGCGTGTGGGCCGAGCCCGACCATGAAGCGTGGAGTCTAAGAGGTAGCGATGGAAAATAATCAGATCAAGGATGCCGTACGGTCGATTTTGGCGAGCGTGGGCGAAGACCCGGACCGTGAAGGACTGCGGAACACGCCAGACCGCGTCAGCCGAATGTATACCGAACTGCTGGCGGGCTACACCATTGACCCCATCGCCATGATCAACGACGCGCTGTTTGAAGCGGAAGTGGACGAGATGGTGATCGTGCGCGACATTGAGTTTTCGAGCATGTGCGAACACCACATGCTGCCGTTTATCGGGCACGCCCACGTGGCCTATCTGCCCAAGGGCAAGGTCATCGGGCTGTCGAAGATCCCGCGCGTGGTCGACATGTTCGCGCGGCGACTGCAAATTCAAGAGAATCTGACCCACCAGATCGCCGACTTTCTAATGGGCGTGCTCAAGCCCCACGGCGTGGCGGTGGTGGTCGATGCGCGCCACATGTGCGCCAGCATGCGGGGGGTTAAGAAGTCGCAGGCGCGCATGGTGACCAGCGCCATGTACGGTACGTTCAAGAGCGACCCGCGCACGCGGGGCGAGTTCATGCAGCACATCAACCGGCAGTTGGCGGAGGACCTATAACATGCCCAAACTCTCAGCGGATGATATTCAGGCGAGCCTAGCGAAGTTGCCGGGCTGGAGCGTAAAGGATGGTCAACTGACCAAGAACTACACGGTCAAGTCGTTTGCGCACGGCGTGCTGTTCATCGGCGCGATCGGGCAACTGGCCGAAGCCGCCGGCCATCACCCGGATGTGTTTCTGCACGATTACAAGCAGGTCACCGTGAGCGTGGTCGACCACCACGACGGCGGCATTTCGGAGAAGTGCACCAAGCTGGCAGCCGAGATCGAAGCGCTGCCGCAGAAGAAAGTTGAGTAAGACCTAGGCCAAGCAAACAGCCGGTTGAGACGCTGAAGTGGCGCGTCTCGGCCGGCTGTTTTTGAATCGCGCCCATTGACTGGTTAATGGTAGTTGAATCGCCGCCGTGGTGGGCGGGCTTTGGCCATCGCGATAAAATGAAAAAGACCCTCGGTTAGAGAGTCTTTTCACTTACTTCGATGCGCCCGAATGGATTTGAACCATCACAGCCTTACGGCCACTAGGCCCTCAACCTAGCGCGTCTGCCAATTCCGCCACGGGCGCGCGAAACTGTCATTTGGCAACGGCCAATTATACCGATCCAACGCCGACTGTCAATCAGATGCTGGCTGGCGCGCGATGATTCTGCCGCTTTTCCCGCTGAACGTGGTTTTGTTCCCCGGCATGCTACTGCCGCTGCACATTTTCGAGCCGCGCTACCGGCAGATGATTGGCGAATGCGTGGCGGCGGGCAGCCCGTTTGGCGTGGTATTCATCAAAGATGGGC
>JBBRZY010000483.1:0-4474 GCA_038252885.1 Anaerolineales bacterium
AGCGTGGTGGACGACGACGCGCCGGAGCCGACCGAGAGCCTGAGCGTGGCGCTGGGCAGCCCGAGCAACGCGGCGGTGGGCGCGCCGGCCACGGCCACGGTCACGATTGGGGACGACGATGCGTTTCGGCTTTATTTGCCATTGGTCGTAAAATCAACGCCGGGACTCGGATACCGCCACGGAAGGATAGGCCATTGAACGCAAGCGACATCATTCACTATGGGCACGACTTTGTGAGGCGCAACCTGGTTGACCTGCCGCTGGAGCACTGGGAGACGCCCAACGTCTGCGGCTGGTGGTCGAGCAAGCTCATCATCGCCCACCTGACGTCGTTCGAACTGATGCTGGTCGAGGTGCTGCGCTCGTTTCAGGGCGGCGGGCCGATGCCCTACCTGGACCTGATGAACGGCCAGGGCGGGCAGGTGTTCAACGACACGCAGATTGCCGCGCGCCAGGACGGCAGCGCCGCCGACCTGTACGCCGAGTACAACGCCGCCGCCGCCGAGAGTCACCGGCTGGTGGGGCTGCTCGACCCGGCGCTGCTGGCCCGGCCCGGCACGCTGCCGTGGTATGGGCAGGAATACGCGCTGGACGACTACATCGTCTACCAGTATTACGGCCACAAGCGCGAGCACATGGCCCAGATCAACGTCTTCAAAGACGCCCTCAAAGCGGCCGGCCAACTGCCGGGGGCTTAAACGCCAACAGGGCGCTCCGCACTGCGCGGGGCGCCCTGTTTTTTTGGTTGGGGCTACTTAATGAGGCGGCGGGTTCCAACCCCGAAACATTCGGTTGGTTGGCATCGGGCGGGCGCTTGCGCGCCGGCCCTCTGACCCGCTCTCCATCATCTCCATCAGCTCCATCAGCCGCGCCGATTACTTGGCGAGGACCTTGATGCTCTTGGGCTTGGCGGTCTCGGCCTTGGGCAGGCGCACGGTCAGCACGCCCTGCTCCACGTTCGCCACGGCCTGCGCGCCGTCTACCTCGGTCGGCAGGGTGAGGGTGCGCACAAACTGGCCGGACCGGCGCTCGCGCAGCAGCCACTGATCGTTCTCGCCGACTTCGGGCGCGGGCAGCTCGCCGCGCAGGGTGACGGTGTCGGCCAGGACTTCGAGGTGCAGGTCCTCGGCCTTGAGGCCGGGGACGGCGGCGGTGATGACGTAATCATCCCCGCTCAGGACCACGTTCAACGGCAGGGCCGCGATGGTGGGGTTGCTCAACTGCGGATTGACCACCGACTCGTCAAACAGGCGGTTAACCGCGGCGGCGAAACGGCTGGGGCGATAAGCATACTGGATCATGGTTAACTCCATCCTTAAGTAATAGTTGGGTGTGGACTGGTTGCGAACTTGATTGAATCATACGCACGGCGCGTTAGAGGCTTGCTAGTGCTGCATCGGAGGATTGTTAACGAGGGGAGAAGAGCAAAGAAAGAGAAAAAGGTAGGGCCAAGGCAGGACAGAGAGGCTTCCGCCGGATAATGAAAATGAAATTCTGATGTTTCTTAGGTAGAATTTAGAATACCTCAAGCCATTCCGTGGCTGGTAAGACGGAAGGACAGACGCTATGAATCTCGACAAATTTACACAAAAAGCCCAAGAGGCCATCCTGGAAGCCCAGCGCCTGGCCGGCGAGCAGCAGCACCAGCAGATCGAGCCGGAGCACCTGCTGCTGGCCCTGCTGCGCCAGGCCGACGGCGTGGCCCCCCAGGTGGTGGCGCGGCTGGGCGACCCCAACGCGCTGGCGACCCAGGTGGAAGCCGCCCTGAGCGCGCGCTCCAAGGTCTATGGCGGCAACACCACCGTGGCCCTGTCACGCGCCGCCAACGACGCGCTGACGGCCGCCGAGCGCGAAGCCAAGACCATGCACGACGACTACACCTCCACCGAGCACCTGCTGCTGGCGCTGGAGGCCACGCTGCGCAAGTTCCCGGCCGGGCGCGAGCTGACGCGTGACGCGCTGCTCAAGGCGTTGACCGCCATTCGCGGCTCGGCGCGCGTGACCAGCCAAAACCCAGAGGGCACCTACGCCGCACTCGAAAAGTACGGCCGCGACCTGACCCAACTGGCGCGCCAGGGCAAGCTCGACCCCGTCATTGGGCGCGACGAGGAAATTCGGCGCGTCATACAAATTCTCTCGCGCCGCACCAAGAACAACCCGGCCCTGGTGGGCGAGCCGGGCGTGGGCAAGACCGCCATCGTGGAGGGGCTGGCCCAGCGCATCGTCAACGGCGACGTGCCGGAGGGCCTCAAGAACAAGCGCCTGATCTCGCTCGACATGGGCGCGCTGGTGGCCGGGGCCAAGTATCGCGGCGAGTTCGAGGAACGCCTCAAGGCCGTGCTGAAGGAAGTGCTCGACGCCGCCGGCGAGGTGGTGCTGTTTGTGGACGAGATGCACACCGTGGTCGGGGCGGGCGCGGCCGAGGGCGCGATGGATGCCAGCAACATGCTCAAGCCGCTGCTGGCGCGCGGCGAGCTGCACATGATCGGCGCGACCACGCTGTACGAGTACCGCAAATACATTGAGAAAGACGCCGCCCTGGAGCGCCGCTTTCAGCCGGTGGTGGTCGAGGTGCCCACGGTCGAAGACACGATCTCGATCTTGCGCGGGCTGAAGGAGCGCTACGAGGTGCATCACGGCGTGCGCATTCAAGACGCGGCCGTCATCGCCGCCGCCACGCTCTCGGCCCGCTACATCACCGACCGCCGCCTGCCCGATAAGGCCATTGACCTGATCGACGAGGCCGCTTCGCGCCTGCGGATGGAGATCACCTCTAAGCCGCAAGCGCTGGACGAGATCGACCGGCGCATCATGCAGATGGAGATCGAGCGCGAGGCCCTGAAGAAGGAGCGCGACAAGGCCAGCCAGGAGCGGCTGCAAAAGCTGGAGCGCGACATCGCCGACGCCAAGGAGCAGAGCCAGGCGCTGCGGGCGCGCTGGGACTCGGAGAAGCAGGCCATCAGCAGCTTGCAGGGCGTGAAGGAAAAGATCGAGCAGACCAAGACCCAGATCGAGCAGGCCGAGCGCCGGGCCGATTTGGAAGCCGCCGCGCGTCTGCGCTATGGCACGCTGCGCGAGCTGGAAAAGCAGTTGGCCGACGGCGAGGCGCGCCTAGACGCGGCCCAGACCGGCGAGCGGCTGCTCAAGGAAGAGGTGGGCGCGGAAGACATCGCCCAGATCGTCGCCAAGTGGACCGGCATTCCGGTGTCGCGGCTGCTGGAGGGCGAGGTGGCCAAGCTACTGCGGATCGAGGCGCGGCTGCATCAGCGCGTGGTCGGGCAGGACGAGGCCGTCAACGCGCTGGGCAACGCCATCCGCCGGTCGCGCTCGGGGCTGCAAGACCCCAACCGGCCGCTGGGTTCGTTCATCTTTCTGGGGCCGACCGGCGTGGGCAAGACCGAGCTGGCGCGCGCGCTGGCCGAGTTCTTGTTCGACAGCGACCAAAGCATGATCCGAATCGACATGAGCGAGTATCAAGAAAAGCACACGGTCTCGCGGCTGCTGGGCGCGCCGCCCGGCTATGTGGGCTACGAGGAAGGCGGCCAACTGACCGAGGCCGTGCGCCGCAAGCCCTACAGCGTGGTGCTGTTCGACGAGATCGAGAAGGCCCACCCAGAGGTCTTCAACGCGCTGCTGCAACTGCTGGACGACGGCCGCCTGACCGACGGCCAGGGCCGCACGGTGGACTTCAAGAACACCGTCATCATCATGACCAGCAACCTGGGCAGCGAGTTGTGGGCCGGGACCGACGGCGTAGCCAACGCCGCCCCCGCGCGCGAGGTGCTGATGGAAGTGCTGCGCCGCCACTTCCGGCCGGAGTTCCTCAACCGGATTGACGAGATCGTGGTCTTCCACGCGCTGGGGATGGAGCACCTGACGCAGATCGTCAACATCCAACTCGACCGGGTGCGCAAGCTGCTGGCCGACCGTGGCCTGAAGCTGGAGGTGAGCGAGGCGGCCAAGGCCTACCTGGCGCGCGAGGGCTGGGACCCGACCTACGGGGCGCGCCCGCTCAAGCGCACCATCCAGCGCGTGCTGCAAGACCCGCTGGCGCTGCGGCTGCTGCAGGGCGAGTTCCCGGAGGGGCAGACCATCCTGGTAGATTTCGACGGCCAGGGGTTGACCTTCACGGCCCAGGCGGCGGTGGTGCCGGTGGCGGCTTAGCCCGGTGCCACGCCGGGTAGTTCTTGGCCGCCGGCAGCGCGCTGACGCATTGGCTTCCGGCGGCCGCTGCGTTAATCGGTGTAACCATGCCCGCCCCTAAAATGCACGCGGACGAGATCGCCACCGACGGGGCGTTGGTGCGCCGACTGCTCGTCGCGCAGTTCCCGCAATGGGCCGATCTGCCCCTCACGCCCATCCCCCCCACCGGCACCGATCACGCGATTTACCGTCTGGGTGATGACCTGGCCGTGCGGCTGCCGCGCATCCACTGGGCGGTCGGCCAGGCCGCCAAGGAACGCGAGTGGCTGCC
>JBBRZY010000484.1:0-4472 GCA_038252885.1 Anaerolineales bacterium
CAGGCGCACGTTGGGCGTTTGCGCCGCCACGCTGGCCTGGGCCGCGCGGATCAGGCCGGCCTCGTGGTGGCAGCACAGAATTTGGCCGAGCACGAAGGGCAGGTCGGGGTCGCCGAAGTCCTGGCGCACCCGCGCGATGAAGTGCGTCAGGTTGGCCTCGTAGTTTAGGGCGATGTCATTGACGTTATAGGCGTCGGCTTCGCCCTGCATCCAGAAGAAACCGGCCACATACACCGAGCGGTCGGGGTGCGCCAGGGCCAGGGCCGCCAGCGCGGCGTCCACCCGGTCGAGCAGGTGGTCGTAGGTGCGGCCGGTCGCGTCCGGGTCCCACCAGAAGTCGAGGTCGGTGCCGCTCTCAGCGTACTTGACCTCGGCCACCAGCCCGTAGCCGGGCAGGTTGGTCAACCTGAGCCCGGTGCTGATCTCCGGCCCAAAGCCTTGGTTGAAACCGACGCCATTGGTCATGTAGACGGTGGGCGGCACCAGGCCGCCCCAGGTGCTGCCGGTCTCGTTTGGCCCATAGAACAACACGTTGGGCTGGCTGGCTTGCTGTTCCGGGGTCAGGTCGTCCACGCTCGCAAGCCAGCCGATCATGTTCGACTGGCCGGCGAAGACCAGCACGGGCAGCGGCAGCGGGAGGGCTGGGGCGGCCTGGGCGCGGGACGGACCGCCGTGCGCCAGTAGCGCCGCGCCCAGCGCCAGCGCCACGCTCGTCCGCCGGGCGCGCGCCGGCCAGGTTGCAGGGCGGGTGGGCGGGCGGGCGGGGCGACGGGTCGTGGGCATAGCGGGCAGGGCGATTATAGACCAGGCCGGCGGCCCCTGAACAAAAACGTCCCCGGCCCGAACAGTGAGCGTGATCGGGCCGGGGACGCCGTCAGTCGAGCAGCGGGCGTTTTACGGCGCGTCGTGCTTCCAGCCCAACAGGCGCTCGGCCTTCGAGCAGTCGAAGAACCCGCGCTGGCCGCTGAAGTCGCCGCGCAGCGGGACGTCGGGGAAATACTGCTGCGCCAGGTCCAACGACGGCCGGTTGCGCATGGTCTCCGGCGCGACGATGTAGAACACCTGATGGCCGTCGAAGTCGGCGGTCAGCGCCAGCAGGCTGGCGCGCGCGGCGGCGTGGTAGCTGGTCCAGCCCCACAACACTTTGCCAAAGGCCGGCTCCAAGTTGGGGTCGTCCTGGTTGAAGTCGCTCAGGCCGTTCATCACCGCGTGAAAACGCAGGCTGGCGATCTTCATCTTCTCGTAGCGCCGCACAAACGAGTCGCCCTGCATTTCGCAAATCCATTTGCTCAGGCTATAGGGGTCTTCGTTGTAGGTCGGGTGCAGCTCGTCCACCGGAAAGTAGTCGTAGCGCGGCTGGCGGCTATAGGCCCCGCCGATGGCGTTGACGCTCGAGGCCTGGACCACGCGCGTCATACCCAGCTCGGCCGCGGCCCGCAGCGCGTTGTAGCTGCCAACCACGTTGCCGGTGTGCACCACGTGATCGGGGTGCTGAAACGGCCCCGGAATGGCGGCCATGTGGATCAGCGTCTCGCAACCGGTCATGGCCGCCAGCACGGCGTCGTAGTCAATCATCTCTAGCACGTGGCTGGTCAAGTTGGCGTGGGCTTGCTCCGGTGGGGCCGGCACGCGATCAATGCCGACGACGGTGTGCCCCTCGGCCAGGGCCAATGTCACGATAGCGCGGCCCACGCGGCCGCTCGAACCCGTAATTGCAATGTGCATAACACTCTGTTCCTTCGTAAAAGTAGAAGTCGAATCCTAGGCCGCCACTATAACCGATGGGGGGCGGGCGGCCAAACAGGTGGCCGATGGGGATGATGCGCTAGGGGACTCAAGGGACTCGGGGGCGGCTTCCACCACTGCCAAAATAAAAACCGGGCGGCCACGATTGGCCGCCCGGTTTAGTTGAGTCCTAGCGCAGAATTCCCATCTTACATGGCCCGCAGTTTCCCCAGCACCTTCGGGTTCACCACCGCGCGCGGCGCGCCGCCCTTGAGCACCTGGATGACGTTGCCGACCACGCCCTGGCGCAACTGCACCAGCGACTCGGCTGACCAGCTGGAGGTGTGCGGCGTGACGAGCACGTTGGGCAGTTTGAGCAGCGGCTCGTCGGCGGCGGGCGGCTCTTGCTCCAACACATCCACCGCCGCGCCCGCGATCACGCCGGCCAGCAGCGCCGCGTGCAGCGCCGCCTGGTCCACCACCGGCCCGCGCGCCATGTTAATCAGGTAGGCTGAGGGCTTCATCTGCGCCAACTGCGCCGTGCCAATCAGGTGGCGCGTCTCGGCTGTCAGCGGGCAGTGCACGCTCACGTAGTCCGCGCGCCGCAGCAGGTCATCCAGGCTCACCAGTTCCACGCCCAGCGCCGCCGCCTCGCTCGCCGGCAGATAGGGGTCGAAGGCCAGCACCTGCAGGCCCAGGCCGTTGGCTTTCTGCGCCACCGCCCGGCCGATGCGGCCCAGCCCCACCAGCCCCAACTGCTGCTCGGCCAGCCGCAGCGGCGCGCCGCCCGGAGCCCCGCCCCACTGCCCGCCGGCCACATGCTGCACATGGCCGAACAGGTGCCGGTTGAGCGCCAGCACGAAGGCCAGCGTGTGGGTGCTGACCTCGTCGATGCAGTAGTCGGGCACGTTGCAGACCGGGATGCCGTGGTCGGTGGCGGCTTCCAGGTCGATCATGTCGACGCCGATGCCGTAGCGCGAGATGACCTGGCACTTCGTCAGGGCTTCTATCACCGGCCGGCTGATGTTGGCCCACTGCACCAGCAGCGCGTCGGCGTCGGCCACGTGCGGCAGCAGCTCGTCGGCGGTCTTGGCGTTGAGCTGCACCAACTCGTAGTCCAGCCCGGAGGCTTCTAGCTCAGCGGTCTCGATCTCGTTCAGCGGCATGCTGAAGTCCGTAATGACAATCTTGAATGGAGCCAAGGGGGTTCTCCCAAAAATAGTCGTTCAGTCGGAATAGCTTACTGGGCCGCCAGGCGCTGCACGATGGCCTGCCCGCCGTTCGAGATCAGCCAGCTATCGTTGGTGACGCTGACGAATTGAAAGCCGTGGTCTAGCCAGCGGCGGCCGTTGGCCTCAGTGCCGCCGTCAATGCCGGCGATCTTGCCCGTGGCGCGGCAGGCGGCCAGCACTTGCAGGATGGCCGCCTCGTGCGTAGACGCACCTTTCGGCGTGTTCACATCCACGCCCAGCGAGCGCGCCAGGTCTTTCGGGCCGATCCAGCAGCCGTCGATGCCCTCCACCGCCATGATGGCCTCGGCCTGCGCCACCGCCTCGGCCGACTCGATCTGCACCGCCAAAAAGATTTCGGCTTCCCCGGCCTGATCGTAGTCGGCCCCCAGGTAGGTGGCTAAGAACGGCCCCCACGACCGGCCGCCCAGCGGCGGATAGCGCAGCGCGTGCGCCGCCGCCCGCGCCTCCTCGGCTGTGTTCACCAGCGGCACGATGATGCCCTGCGCGCCCCGGTCCAGCAGCCGGCCAATGGCGCCAAAGTCGTTGGCGCGCACGCGGGCCATCGGCGCGGCGGTGCCCAGGCAAATGGCGCGGAAGGCCTCCAGCGCGCTGGTGTCGTCCCAGTTGCCGTGCTGGCCGTCCACCAGCACCCAGTCGAACCCGGCGCGCGAGAGCATTTCGGCGGCCAGCGGCGAGCCCAGCCCGGCGCGCGCCCCCAGCGCTGGCTGCCCGGCCAGCATCTTGCGCTTGGCGAGGTTAGGCCGCATGGTCGCCCTTGCCGCCGGCCGTCCCGCCCGCGTTCATGGCCAGGTTGCCGCCGTCCATCGGGATCAGCGTGCCGGTGATCCAGCTCGACGCGTCCGAAGCCAGGAACAAGGCCAGGCCCTTGATGTCTTCCGGCTTGCCGAAGCGGCCGATGGGCAGCCCGCGCAGCATGTTTTGGGCCATGGCCGGGTCGACCTGAATGCGGTCGGCCAGGCCGGGGTTCATCACCTGGGCCGGTACGATGGCGTTGACGCGCACGCCCCGGCCGCTCCACTCGGTGCTCAGCTCGCGCGTCATCTGCGCCACGCCGCCCATGCCCACGCTGTAGGCGAAGTTGCCGCGCCCCAGCGCCGTGATGCCGCCGATGGAGCAGATGTTGATGATGCTGCCTTTGCCGGCCGCCAGCATGCGCCGCCCGGCCTCCTGGCAACTGCAGAAGCGCGCGATCAGCAGCCCGTAGACGATATGCTCCATCACCGCCAGGTCAATGTCTTCCGGCCGAATGATCTGGCCCGGCCCGTAGATGTTGGCGACCACATCAATCCGGCCAAACTCGCGGTCCACCTGGGCGTACAGCCCGCGCACCTGCTCGACCACGGTGATGTCGGCCGGGGCGGCGATCACGCGCCGGCCCAGCGCCTCAATCTGGTGGGCGGTGGCGTCTAGCCCCTCGACGTTAATATCCGTGACGAGCAAATTGGCACCCGCCTCCGCCAGCGCCAGTGCGCTGGCCTTGCCCATGCCCTGGGC
>JBBRZY010000485.1:0-4469 GCA_038252885.1 Anaerolineales bacterium
CTGTTGGCGGGCGTGTGGCTGGCGGTGACGCTCTACACCTACTTCGCCGCCCGCGCCGTGCCCATCATCCTGGCCGCGTTGGCGCTGTACCTGTTCCTGACCCACCGGCCGCTGTTCATGGCGCGCTGGCGGGCGCTGGCGCTGACGGCGGCCGTGGCGACCGCGTTGGCCTTGCCGCTGGCCGTGGCGATTGCGGCCACCCCCGGCGGCGAGGCGCGCCTGGCGGTGGTCGGGCAGCCGCTCATCGCGCTGCTGCACGGCGACGCTGGCCCCGCGCTGCAGACCGCCGCCGGCACGCTGGGCATGTTCGCCTTCACCGGCGACCCAGAGTTCCTCTACAACATCCCCGGCCGCGCCGTGTTTGGGTGGGGCGGGGCGCTGCTGTTCGCGGCCGGCGTGGGTTATGCTCTCCGGCACTGGCGCGAGCCGCGCTATGCCTTTTGTTTGCTGTGGCTGGTGGGCGGGCTGGCCCCCGCCTTTGTCAGCCTGCCGGCCGCCAGCCTGGGCCACACCATCGCCGCCCAGCCGGTCTTCTACCTCTTCCCGGCGCTGGCTGTCGCCGCCCTCGGGCGCTGGCGTCTGCCCGAGCGTTGGCCGCGCTGGCTGCCCACCGCCGCGCTGGTGGTGCTGTACCTGGTGGCCCTGGCCGGCCGCGACCTGGGCGATTACTTTGTCACTTGGCCGGCGCTGCCCAACGTGCGCTACCTGTATCGCGCCGAGCTGCACGAAGCCGCCGCCGCGCTGCGCGCGCTGCCGCCGCACAGCGCCCTGGCCGTGGCCTCGCCCGCGCTGCACCCGGCCGACGCGCTGGCCGTCGGCCTCGACACGCCCGGCCTCGATCTGCGCCCGCGCGCCTTCACGCCCGGCTGGGCCTGGGTCTACCCGGCCGGCGACGCGCCAGTGCTGCTCAGCCGCTACGCTTACCCCAGCCGCTTCACACAGCTTGCCCCCGCCGCCGGCTACGCGCTCGACACCGCGCCGCTGGCCGCCCACGCTTTACCCGCCGAGCACCTGGCCGTGAGCTTCACCAACGCCTTCACCTGCCTGGGCTACACCGCCGAGGCCAGCGCCGCCGGGCTGACGCTCTACACCTATTGGCGCGTAGACGCCGCCTTCGTGCCGCCCGCGCCGCGCCCCGTGGACGTGCTGGCCGGCGTGCCGCTGCCGCTGCGCTTCTTTGCGCACATCCTCAACCCCGATGGCACGGTTCTGGCCTCCGGTGATCGGCTGGATGTGGACCCGGCCACGCTCCGCGCGGGCGACACCTTCATTCAGGTGTTCGCGCTCGACGCGCCGGCCGACGCGCCGCCCGCCGCCTACCCGGTGCAGGTGGGGCTGTACGACCCGGCCACCGGCGCGCGCGTGCCCCTGACCGACGGCCGCGACGCGCTGCCGCTGTTGACCCTCACGCTCCCGTAAAGGTATGTGTTTGTGACTCCCAAGACCCGCACGCGCCTCTTCAACCTGGCCCGTATTCTGATCTCGCTGGCGCTGCTGGCCTGGGTGCTCTCACGCGCCGGGCTAGACCAGTTGGCCGCCACCGCCCGCGCCGCTGACCTGCGGCTGTACGCGTTGGCCGTGGCACTGGCGGTGGTCGGCATCTTCCTGCGCGCCGCGCGCTGGTTGGGACTGCTGCGGGCCGTTGGGGCGCGCGTGCCGGCCCGGCGGGTGGTGTATCTCTATTTCGTGGGGGCGTTCTTCAACACCTTCCTGCCCACCGGCTTTGGCGGCGACCTGGTGCGCGTGCTGGAGATTGGCGAGGGCGCGACCTCGGCCCAAGCGGCCGGCACGGCGCTGGTAGACCGGCTGACCGGCTTCATCATGCTGTTCGTGCTGGCGTTGGCGGCACTGCCGTGGGCCGCTGGGCTGCTGCCCGCCAACCTGGCCTGGGCCATCGGCGGGTTGGCGCTGGCGGTGCTGGTCGGCAGCGCGCTCCTGTTCGAGGGCCGGCTCATCCGCCGCCTCACCGGCTGGCTGCCGCGCGCCATCTCGCCCGCCGGCGACGCCTGGATCGGCCGCACCTACGCCGTCATCACGGCCATCGGCTGGCGCGGGATCGCCGGGGCGCTGGCCTGGAGCCTGGTATTCAATCTGCAATTGATCGTGGCGAGTGTGCTGGTGGCGCGGGCGCTCGGTCTGGCGGTGTCGCCCTGGGTGTTCTTCGCCTTCGTTCCGGTGACCACCGCCGCGCTGCTCGCGCCGATCTCGATCAGCGGCCTGGGCGTGCGCGAGGGCTTGTATGTGCTGCTCTTTGCGCAAGTAGCGGTCGGCCAGACGGCGGCCGTCGCCCTCTCGCTCGGCGTCTACTCGCTCGATGTGGCGATGGGGTTACTCGGCGGGGCGCTGTACTTGGGCGCTGGGTTGTTGGGGATGCGTGGGGCGCGAAGGGGGGAAAGGAAAGAAAGAGAATAGAAAGAGAAAAAGGTAGCCAGTAGTCAGCGCAGTAGGCAAGCCTTCTGGCATGCCGTCCCTCAGTCGCCGCCGCTCCACTCCGTGTTGGAGCCAACCGCCCCTAACCTCCGGCCCGCGCTACTCCCTCAAAGCATCCGTTACATCCGTTTTGGGCGAAGCCCCATCCGCTGCCACAGACGGTGCCACCACCGGCTCGCACGCGCCGTAGTCGCCGTTGCGGACGTGCTCGGCCAGCCCCGGCGGCTTGGTCGCGGCGATGGCGGCCGCCATGCGCTCGGCGGTCTTGGCTACTTTCGCCTCATCCGGCTGGCCCAGGCGTGTGTAGGCGGCGGCACGGGCGGCGTGGGCGCGGGTGATGCCCGGCCAGTTCTCCAGCGGGCGCAGCAGCGCCAGGGCCGCGTCGGCGTCGTGCAGGGCGGCGTCGGGCGCGGTGCGGCTGACGCCCATGTTGCTCAGGTCGGCCTGGATGATATGCCACCAGCCCAGCCCCTGGCGATGCAGTGCGTCGGTGTGGTGGGCGAACATCGGCCCCGCGTCGGCCAGCAGCTTCAGCCCGCGCGCCACCTCGCCGTTTGCCACGCACGTGCTGCCCAGCGAGAACATCGCCCGCGCAATCGACAGTCGGTCGCCAGAGGCCATGGCGGCCGAGAGCTCGGCGTCAGCCAGCGGGCGGGCCTCGGCGTGGCGGCCAAGGGCGCGCAGGGCGTTGGCCTGGCGCAGATACAAAAAGGCCCGCAGCCGGCGCGCCGCCTTGAAAATCGGGTCCTTGCGCGGGACCGCCAGCGCGTCTAGCTCAGCCCCCGCCCCCTGATAATGCTCCAGGGCAGCGGTCCACTGCCCGTCCTGTTCCAGGCGGCCGAGGGCGGCGTCGGTGCGGTCTTCGAGCGCGGTTAGTGCGGCCTCGTAACTCATGCCACTATCTTAACCGATATTACTCTTGGGAGCGGCGCGGTCTACGGTCGCGCTTGAGCTCGTCGCGCAGCAGCATGGTCAACACCATGCTCACCAGCGAGACGATCAGCGCGCCCCAGAAGGCGGGCCAGAAGCCATCGACCGTGAAGCCGGCGTTGAACTGGTTTCCGATCACGCCCGTCAGCCAGAACAGCAGCGTGTTGATCAGCAGCGTGCCCAGCCCGAGCGTCAGGATGATCAGCGGGCAGGTGAGCAGTTCGATCACCGGCCGCACCAGCGCGTTGAGCAGGCCGAAGATCAGGCCCAGGATGATGATTGGTACGTAGCCCGACGCCTGGATGTCGATGCCGTTGCCGCGCAGCAGCGCAATAGCGGCCCAGATGGCGACGGCGTTGATGGCCCAGCGAAGAATTAGACGAGACACGCTAGCCTCCTAAACATAGTGTTGATCACTACCTGATACGCGCGGCGGCCGGCGTGGTTGCGCGGCCGGCGGCCCCGGGCCTTGGGCGCCGGGCCGGGCTTTGAGACGCGCTCTGACGAAACGCGGGTTAAGCGATAACCTTCTAAGAACTTTAGGTTACTCCGGTTGACTTGATACCGCGCCTTGACCCCCCAGGAGAATACACATGCTTTGGACTATCATCGTCATTCTGTTAGTGTTGTGGCTGCTCGGCTTTTTCGGCGGCTCAATCAGCCCGCGCATGCCGAAAATGGGCAATGCCGTGCATGTCCTGCTCGTCATTGCCGTCATCCTGATCATCTTGCAATTGCTCGGGGTGGTGAAGCTCTAAGCCGCCCGCTCTAGCCCCGCCCGCGCCCGCTACGCCGCCTCCGTCTCGGGTGTCGTCGCGGGCGCGGCCGCCGGCATATCATGGTCCGGCAGTAGCGCCTCCGCCTCGCGCACCGCTGGGAACAGATACCCCAGCCCGCCCACCAGTGACGCCACCAGGCCCGTCACCACAATCATCAGCGCCATGCCCGCGCCGGGGCCGACGCCCACCAGCCAGCTAAACGTGCCCGTCAGCGCCCCGCCCGCGCGCATGGCCGGCTCCAGCCACTTATCGGCCAGCGCCCCCGCGATGAGCGGCGTGATGGGCGTGGTCAGCCAGGCGATCAGGCGACGCGTGGCGAACACCCGCCCC
>JBBRZY010000486.1:0-4463 GCA_038252885.1 Anaerolineales bacterium
ATGCCGATGATGCCTGGGAGCCTGACTACCTGAGCACCATGCTGACCACGCTGACCACCGCGCCGGGGGCCGTGGCCGCCTTTGCGGGTTGGCAGTACATGGATGCCGCCGGCCGGCGTCTGCCGCAGGTCGTGGTGCTGCC
Source organism: Anaerolineales bacterium (assembly GCA_038252885.1). GTDB lineage: Bacteria > Chloroflexota > Anaerolineae > Anaerolineales > UBA6663 > JADZEK01. Next base: position 143 of record JBBRZY010000486.1, read on the forward strand.
GGCCAGCGCAGCCGCCCATTTGCCCGAAACCTTGCTCTACCAAAACGCGCTGGTGCCCTCTGGCGCAGTCGTGCAGCGCGCCGCCTTACTGGCCGCGGGCGACTTCGACCCCGCGCTGACCGGCCTTGAAGATTGGGATATGTGGCTGCGGCTCGCGCCACGCGGCCGGTTCGTCCTGGTGTCGCGCGCCCTGGTGCGCTATCGCACCCACGCCGACAACATGAGCCATAAGCTGGAGACCATGGAAGCCAAAACGCTGTTGATGTTTAACAAACATCTCGGGCCGCTGCCCGCCGACCCCGCCGCCGGTAGCGCGCGGCAGCGCCATGCGCTTGGCGCGCTCTATCTCAACTCGGCCTTGGGCTATTTCCGGCAGCGACAGGCGGAGGTCGGCCGGCGCAAGCTGGCTGCGGCGCTCAGCCTGTGGCCGGCCCTGGCCGCGACCGACGACTTCTTCTACGAGCTAGCCTGCGCCTACCAGCCGCGCGGCCAACGCGGCCAGCCCGACGCAGCCGCCCTGGCCGAGGGCGCGGCGCTGCTGCGCTCAGTGCTCAGCGCAGACCAGGCCCAGTGGGGGCGCGCCTGCCTGGTGCTCGCGCGCTTGGCGGGCGACCCGGCCGTGGCGCGGAGCTACGCGGCGCAGGCCCTGTGGTCCGCGCCGTGGGCGGTCAAGCCCGGTGCGCTGCGCACCTGGCTGCGCGCCGCCAGCGGCCGGCCCCGGCGGCGGCAGCGCGCATGAAAATTCTCTTCCTCACCAACGGCTACCCGCCCGACCACACCGCCGGCACCGAGAACTACACGGCCGGCATCGCCACCGCCCTGGCGCGGCGGGGCCACCTCGTCCAGGTGCTGTGCGCCGGCGCGTGGGACACCGGGCCGCAGCCGCTTAACGGAACCACCGTCAGCGAGTACGCCGGCGTCAACGTGACGCGGCTGAATCTCAATTGGGCCGCTGGGCCAGACCCCAACCGCTGGCTGTACGACCATCCGCTGGTTGAACAATTTGTCGGGCAAGCCCTCGACGCCTTCCGGCCCGACCTGGTCCACTTCACCTCCGGCTACACACTCTCGGCCAGCGGACTGCGGGCGGTCAAGGCGCGCGGTGTGCCGCTGGTGGTCACGCTAACCGACTTCTGGTTCATCTGCCCGCAGATCACACTGCTGCGCTGGGATGGACAGATTTGCTCCGGCCAGACCACGCCCTGGGAGTGCTTGCGCTGCCTGCTGGCCGGGTCGGGCGCCTACCAGCGCGCCAACCAACTGCTGCCCGAATTCGTGCTTAAGCCAGTGTTCACTGAGTTGAGCCGGCACCCGCGCCTGTCACGCCAGCGCGGGCTGCGCGGCTTCGCGCCGGATATGGCTCACCGCAAGCGCACGCTGCGCGAACTTCTGGCGCTGGCCGATGCCACGCTGGTGCCTTCGCGCTTTGTGGGCCAAGTCTTCGCGCAAAACGACCTGCCCAGCCCGCGCGTCATCGAGTGGGGGCAAGAACCCGGCTGGCTGAAAGACTTGCGCCCGGCTCCGCCGCGCCCGCCCCTGGTGTTCGGCTACGTTGGCCGCATCACTCCAACAAAGGGCGTGCACACGCTGCTGGAGGCCGCCGCCTTGTTAGGCGACGTGGGCGGCTTTGAGGTGCATGTCTTCGGCGACCTGGAGCAAGAGCCGGCCTATAGCGCGCAGCTAAAAGCGCTGGCCGCCGCCGCCCCGGCCGTCAAGCTGCGCGGCGGCTTTGCGCGCGCGCAGTTGGCCGAGGTCTACAGCCAGCTGCACGTGCTGGTGGTGCCGTCGCTGTGGTATGAAACTTTCTCGCTTGTGGTGCAGGAGGCCTTTGGCGCGGGTGTGCCCGTCATCGCCAGCAAGCTCGGCCGCCTGGCCGAATTTGTGGATCACGACCTGACCGGCCTGCTGTTCGAGGCCGGCAGCGCCCCGGCCCTGGCGGCGGCCATGCGCCGGCTGCTGGCCGAGCCGGCCCTGCTCGAACGCCTGCGGGCCGGCATCCTGCCCGTCCGCACGCTGGCCCAAGAAGTGACCCTGTTAGAGGGCGTGTACGACGAAGTGCGCGCCCCGGCCGACCATGCCTGAGCCGCGCGTCTTCACGCTCATCCTCAACACCAACCGCCGCGCCGACACACTGGCTTGCCTGGCCTCGCTGGCCGCCGGCAGTTACCCCAACAACACCGTGGTGGTGCTCGACAACGCCTCCACCGACGGCTCGCCCGACGCCATCCACGCCGCCTACCCGTCCGTGCAGGTCGTGCCGCTGACCGAAAACCTGGGCTACGCCGGCAACAACAACGTGGGCCTGGCGCTGGCATTGGCGCAGGGGGCCGACTGGGTGCTGGTGCTCAACGAAGACACCGTGCTCGCGCCCGACTGCCTGGCCGCCCTGGTCGCCGCCGCCGAGGCCGACCCGCGCGTGGGCCTGGCCGGCCCGATGGTCTATCAGGCCGACGAGCCGAACGTCATTCAGTCGGCCGGCGGCCTGCTCGACCGGCATTGGCACGCGCTGCACAGCGGCCAGAACGAAGTGGACCGGGGGCAGTTCGCCGCGCCCCGCCCGGTGGACTGGCTCTCAGGCTGCGCGTTGTTCGTGCGCCGCGCCGTGCTCGAGCAGGTGGGCGTCATCGACCCCGGCTACTTCTACTTCTGGGAAGAAACCGAGTGGTGCCTGCGGGCGACGCGCGCGGGCTGGCGCGTGCTGCATGTGCCGGCCGCCAAGCTGTGGCACAAGGGCGTGCAGCGCAGCTATCAGCCCAAGCCCAGTGTCACCTATTACGCTACCCGCAACCGCTTCACTACGCTGCGCAAGCACCACGCCCCGCTCGGCGCCTGGCTGGCCGCCTGGAGCGAGGCCGCCCGCACCCTGCTGAGTTGGACCGTGCGGCCCCGTTGGCGCGGGCAGCGCGCGCACCGCAATGCCCTCGGGCGCGGGCTGTGGGACTTCGTGCGCGGCCGCATGGGCCCGGCCCCGGCCTGGATCACGCAAGCGCCATGACCCCCCCGCCCGCGCCGGCCCCAGCGGTCAGCCTGATCATCCCGACCTACAACCGGGCCGACCGGCTGGCCGCCACCCTGCGCGCCATCAGCGCCCAAACGCTCCCGGCCGGCGCGCTGGAGGTCATCGTGGTCGACGACGGACCGGCTGAGGCCACCCGCCAGGTGGTACAATGTGACGCGTCGGCGGGCTGGCGCTACCTGACGCAAACGCGGCAGGGGGCCACGCTGGCGCGCAATTGGGGCGCGCAGCACGCCCACGGCGGCCTGCTGGTTTTTCTCGATGACGACATCGAGCTTGGGCCAGACAGCCTGGCGCGCCTGACCACACGGCTGGCCGCCCACCCCCGCACCATTGTGGTGGGCACGCTGCTCGATCCCGGCCAAGCGCCCCCGTCGGGCGACGCCGGCCCGGTCACCGTCTCGTTTACGGAATGTTATACCGGCCTGCTCAGCGTGCTGGCCGCCGATTTCGCGGCGCTGGGCGGCTTTCAAGATGTGACTGGCGGCTGGCCCAACTGGGACGATGTCGAGTTTGGCTATCGCGCCCACCAGGCCGGCTACTCGCTCCTGCGCGACCGGGGAGCCTGGGCCATCCACCACGATGCCACGGCCCAAACGCTGGCCGGCACCGCCCGCCGCTACCAAGCGGCTGGCCAGTCGGCGGCGCGGCTGTTCCAAAAGTATCCGGCCATCCAGTCGCACCTGCCCATGTTCACCGACAAAGGGCCGCTGGCTTGGCCGGCCGATGGTCTGGGGCTGACTGCCCGCAAGCTCCTGCGCCACGCGCTCTCGGCCTGGCCGGTGCTGCGGGCGCTAGAGTGGAGTGAACGCACCGTGCAGCGCGTAGCCCCCCGGGCCGCGCTTGGCCCGGCGCTGCGGCGCTGGATTATTGGTGGTTACATCTGGCAGGGGTTTCAAAGAGGTCTGCGAGAGCGACGATGAGTGCCCTTCTACAAGTCTTGCCCAACCGCTGGCGCAACGCCCGCACTGGCCCGTTCATCATGCGGTGGGCCATCATCCTGGCGACCCTCTGGGCGGCCTACTATTTCGGCCAGAACCCCACCCTGCAAGCCATTGCCTTGCCGCTCGTGGCCGTGGCCGGCTGGCTGCTCTTCGTAAACCCGCATTGGGGTGTGCCGCTCGTCATTGCCGCGACGACCGTCACCGCGTATTTGCTGGGCGGCACCGGCGGCATCGTGTTCGGCGGCTTCCTGGCCGCGCGCACGCAGCGCCACGATCGCGTGGCGGCCGCAGGCTTGCTGGCCGGCGCGTTCCTGCTGGTGTTCGTCGCGGCAGGGGTCGTGCCGATCGCGCTGATCGCACC
>JBBRZY010000487.1:0-4445 GCA_038252885.1 Anaerolineales bacterium
CGCACGCGTTCCGGTTTGTGATCACCCCCTATGACCACAATGGCATCGGCCGGGCGCGGGCCGTCGTCGGCCACGAGCAGCGGCCCGGCGTTGAGGCCCAGGCCCACCAGGACGGCGAGCGCGAGCAGCGCCAATCGAGTCCTGCGTGTCAAGCGGATCAACTTGTCCGGGGTGCGCTTAGGGGTTGGTTGCCGCCGTGGGCGCACAAGGTACCCCAGGGTTAGAGTCGTCGACTGTCCCGTTCGGTAAAGTCGCGCACGCCAGCGCGGCCACCCCGCTTAGCTGCACCTCAGACACAATCGCATCGCGCAAATTGGCGTGGTGCAAGTTCGCGTCGGTCAGCACGGCCTCGGTCAGGTCGGCCCCCGCCAGGTTAGCGGCGCCCAAATGGGCATGTTGCAAGTTCGCGCCGATTAGCAGCGCCCCACTCAGGTCGGCATTGCCCAACTGGGCATACGCCAGGTTGGCGCTCGTGAGATCAACGCCCGCCAGGCTGGCGCGATTGAGATAGGCGTAGCTCAGGTCAATGCCGGCCAGGTCGAATGTGTTGGTGTGGTTGGTGGTCAGCAGTTGGATCAGCGGTTGCCATTTGGCATCGAGCGTGGCCTCGGTAAACTGCGCGCCTTGCATGAGCGCTAGGTCCAATACAGCCCCTGTTAGGTTGGCATTGGTGAAGTCAGCGCCTTGCAAGTCGGCGTGGTTTAGATTGGCCCCGCTGAGATCGGCGCCCCGGAAGTTGGCCCCGCTCAGATTGGCGTAGCTGAAGTCAGCTCCGAGCAGGAGCTTGCCGGAGAAATCTTCATCGGCCAGATATTTGCCGGAAAAATCGTGGCCGGACAGATCGGTGGGGGCTAATTCGGTGGCGCTGGCGTATTGCCGGACATCGCCACAGGCCAGGCCGGCCAGCGCGAGCGCGAAGAGGGTAAAAAGGACCGCCGCTGGTGGGCGGCGGCGTGATAGCGAACTGAGCGTGCGCATGGCCCCCGGCGCTAGAACACCAGTTGGTAAATGTAGGCAAACACCATCAGCACCACGAAGACCAGAACCATCATCAACCATTGGCTGGCCGTGAAGCCCTTGTCGCGGTTGCTGAACATCATCGACGACAGCCCCAGTGAAATAATGCCCGAAATCACGGCCGCCACGAGCAGAAAACGAGTGTCCACGGCTGGGTCTGCCTCCTAAACTGGGTTGAGTGTTGACTGGCAAGGCGAGTGTACGGCAAGCCGCCGCCTCGCACAACAGCCCTTGTGTCCCCCCTGTCTAATCGCATCCCGTCCGTGCGTTCTACCGCTGCAGCCCCGAGTCCCCCTTTAGGCCCAATACGGTTTAGATAGCATCCTAACGTAGGCCTTTCCGGGTCCCCCGAGTCCCCTGAGTCCCCCCTTTATGCCCCTTATTCCCCTTTACCCGCAGGTCGTCTGGCGCTAACTAAACCGTATTGCCTTTAGGCCCTTTATTCCCCTTATTCCCCCTATGCGCCTCGCCGCCCCTCTACTTCTTCCCGCGCTGCTTCCTCGGCCCGCCCACCTGGGCCTCGGCTTCGGCCTCCCAGGTCTGCTTCATTAGCGCGGCGTCCTCTTCCATCTTGGGGCTTTCGCACAGCACCCGCCCGCCCGCGCCGGCCTCGTGCAGCGCCTTGAACAACTCGCGGTACTTCAGGTCGCTCTCGTCCAGCGGCAGGTGGTTCTTCTCGCCCTTCGGCCCGTACTCAATGCCCGACATGTGAATGTGCAGCGCCCGCAGCCCGCGCGCCCCCAGCGCCTTCTTCACGCGCTTGAGCAGCGTCACCCACTCAGCATAAGAGTTCACCGAGCCGTCACCGGGGCGGGCGTGCAAGTGGGCGAAGTCAATGCACGGCAGCACGCCGTCGATCTCGGTCGCCATCAGCAGCGTGTCTTCCAGCGAGCCGAGCATGGCGCTCTTGCCCATCGTCTCGGGCCGCAGCGTCACCGGGTTGCCGGCGGTCCGCAGGTCGGCCACGCACTGCCGCAGGCGCGGGATGGCCTTATCAAGCGCCAGGCGCGGCTCGCCGCCGAAGTACGAGCCAGGGTGAAAGATGATGTCGGTCGCGCCGGCCAGGTGGCCGTAATGCGCGGCGTCCATCAGGCGCTTGCGGCTGTTCGGCCACTCTTCGGCCGAGGCGTTCAGGTTGATGAAGTATGGCGCGTGCACCGACAGCGCGATGTGGTGCGCTTCGGCCGTGGCCTTGATCTCGGCGCACTTGTCTTCCGACACGCGCACTGACCGCACCCAGGCCAGTTCCAGCGTGCCTAGCCCCAGCGCCGCCAGACGCTGAATGCCGCCCACTGTGCCGCCCGGGTTCTTGGGCGTGGTCAGCGGCGCGCCGACGGTGCCAAACAACAATTCTGCTTTAGCCATGGTGGTCATGCTCCTTACGTTGCTGCCGCTTCAGCTTGGTCAGCGCCGCCCGCAGCCCGCTCCAGGCCGCCCGCACGCGCGCCACCTGCTCCGGCTCCACTGGGTGCGCACTATAGCGCGTCTCGATGAAGGCCTCGGTCAGGGCCTGCACCTCGGGCGAGCTCTCGGGCAGGTTGGCCCGCAGCACCGGGTCATATTCGGCCGGGGTCTGCGCCGGCCGGCGGCCAAAGCCAACTTCACTGGCCCGTTGCAGCAAGCTCAAATAGTAATACTGCACCTGCTCGCGCGGGCTTGCGCCGCCCAGCCGAAAATAGCGAAGCGCCGGAAAATTGGGGCGGGCGCGCAGCCGCTCGCGCAGCCAGGCGGCCACCGGCCCGGCCTGCACCGCCGCCGCCAGACCGCTCAGCCGGTGGCGCAGCGCGGCCCACAACTGCCGCAGCCGCCGCAGCGCCGCCAACTCGCGCACGGCCCGCAGCAGTTCCGGCCGGTCGCGCAGATAGTTGATGACCACGTACAGCGCCATGCCGATCAGCAGTCCCCAGACTACCACGCTGCGCAGCGCATCGACCCAGGCCGGCAGCGCCTGGTTGAGCGTCTCCAAGGGCGACGGTGGGGGGACGACCGGATTGTCTGGCGCGACCGGCATCTGCTCGGTGTGCAGCAGCGACATCAACCAACTGATCGGCAGCAAGAACACGCCCAGCAGCGCCACCGCCAGCGCCGAGATGACGCCCAAGATCAGCAGGACCAGGCTGCCCACCAACCCGAGCGCGCCGGCCGTGTAGCCGGTGGGCAGCGCAAACGCGATCAGCCCCGCCAGGCCCAAGAAGACCAGGCTGTAGCGCACCCAGCGCCCGCCCATCTCCGGCGGCACGCGCGCGCCCTGCGTCTGCCAGTTCGTGGCCAGCAGCGCCAGCCGCACTTGGCCCAGCATCAGAAAGCCCACCACGAAATACAGCAGCACGTTGGCTACCAGCCCGGTCACGGGGGCGTGCTCCAGGTTGAACGCTTCCAGCAGCCCCACGCGCGCCAACCCGCTGAGCACCAGCACCAGCACGCCGCCGCCAAAGAAGCGCCCGGTCAGGCTGTCGAGCGGGGTGACGTACTGCTTGTCGATCTCAGCCGGCTCGCCCACCCGGTCGAGGTCGTCGAGCGTGTCGCTGACGGCCAGCGCAAAGCTCACCGTGGCCAACATGATCAAGATGGTTTCGAGGTCGAACAAATAGAGCAGTAGCGCTTGTGGGTCGCGCGGCCAGCCGGCGGCGGGCGCGCCCACCACCAGCACCTGGCCTAGCTTGATCGCCACAAAGTAGAATCCAAACTCAATCGCCCGCAGCCGCCAGATGTCGGCCCCCGAAACGTAACGAATGCGGATCAGGTACTGCGTGAAGTTGGCTTCCAGCGCGGCCAGCACAATTGCGCCGAAGAACAGTTCGCCGTGCAGCCCCGGCACCAGCGCGCCCAGAATTTGGGTCAGCGGCAGCGCCACGCAGGCGGCCATCAGGGTGAGCGCCGCCGGCCGCAGGACGGTGACCAGCCAGGCCGGCATCAGCCCCAGCGGCCCGGTGGGCAGGGCGTTCAGCCCGCCGGCCGGGGGGCGGTTGGGGGGGGCCTTGCGGCTGGGGTTCAACCGGGTCACCGCCAGGCCTCCAGGTCTTTTTCGCGCCACACCTGCCGGATGGGCACGCCCAACACCGCTGCCCGGGCCTGAGCTTCGGGGGTCAGCGCCGCCTGCACCAGCATCAGCGCCACCACCAGCCCGCCGCGCCGCAGCATCGCCAGGCTGTCAAACAGGTCGGGGCTGGCGTCGCCGGTGATGGCGATGAGCGTGGTGCCCCAGGCCAGCCGCGCGCGCACCCGCCGCAGCCGCTCGGGCAGGGGTTGGGCGGCGGCCAACTGCACCCGCGCCAGCGTTTCGAGTACGCTCATTAAATGGCCGCGCTCGCGCCGGGCCGGCAAGAAGAAGGCCGTCGTGCCGCCGCTCAGCCCATCGGCCGCCTCGACCGTTAGGCCCACCGGCAGCCGCTCGCGCACGATGATGTGGTTAGCCAGCGAGGCCGCCA
>JBBRZY010000488.1:0-4438 GCA_038252885.1 Anaerolineales bacterium
ACCGCGCCAATAACCGCCAACCAACCGGCCAACAGCAAGCCGCTGCTCACCGTCGACCACCCTGGGGCACGGGCTGGCACGTCCTCGGCGGCAATCAGCGCCGCGATCAGCACGGCCAACACCACAATCGCCGGAAACGTCTGCGGCGTGTCGAACAGGCTCGTCACGGCCAGCCCGGCCAGCGCCGCCAGATAGCCCGCCAGCCGCAGCCGTTGGCCCACCGCGCTCTGCTGCCAGCGCCGCCACGCCAGCCGCGCCGCCACCACCAGCACCGTCAGCAGCGCCAGCCCGCCCAGCAGCCCGGCCTCGCCTGTGGTGTTCAGATAGTAGTTATGCGCGTGCGCCAGCAGCACCTGCGGCGGCACGTCGTACGCGGCGATGAAGGCCGTGCCGTAAGTGAACGGCCCCGCCCCGGTCAGCGGATGCTGACCCAGCATCGCCACCGCCACCTCCCAAATGTAGTCACGCCCCGCGTGCGACGGGTGCTGCGACTGGAGGTAGAGCACGTACGCGCCGGCCGCCGCGACCACGATCAGCGCCAGCCAGCCCGCTGCCAACAGCGCCGGCCGCTGCCGCCAGCGCTGCCACGCCGCCTGCACCCCCACGCGCCGGTCGAGCAGCCACAGCAGCGCCAGGGTCGCCAGCGCCGCCCCCAGCCCCAGCCACCCACTGCGCGACGAAGTAAAGAACACCAGCCCCGCCGCGACCAGACTCCACAGACCCGCCAGTACCCGCGCGAACTTAGAGCGCGCGCCGAGCGTGCCCGTCAGCGCCAGTGGCAGCAGCAGCGCGAAGAACGCCGCCACAAAGTTGGGGTGTCCCAAGAACGCGCGCAGTCGCAGCGTGGCCGGCGGCAGCAGCGTCGCGCTGATGACCCACCAACTGCTGAACCAACGCTCCAGCTCCCAAACGCCGAAGAACATGATGAAGCTGCCGGCAAACAACATGCCCTTCACGAACAGGCCCGCCGGCCACCCGGCCCGCAGCAGGTCCACCGCGATGTAGTAGATCAGGAGGTAAAGCGCCAGCAGCACCGTTGCGCCGAAACTGCGCCGGGGGTCCACCGAGAAAGCGCTAGCCACCAGGTAGGCGGCCAGCAGCGCCAGCAGCGGCCCATCCAGCGCCGTGGCCGGGAAAGCCCGCCGCCGCCGCCAGCGCCAGCCCAACCACAGCGCCCCGCCCAGCGCAATCAGCACCAGCGTGACCTGATTCAGGCGATACAGCACCAGGCCGTTGAGCGTGCCGCCCAGCAGCACCACATAGCTCAGACTCAGAAACAGCGTGGCCTCTTGCAGCAAATAGCGCCAGCGGACGGGCGCGCGCTTCTTCAAGGTTGGCTCGTCGGCGTGGTGCGCTGATAGATCGTCGCCATCGTGTCGGCGTATATCGACTGCCAACCGCCATCCTGTTCCAGCCGCGCCAGCAGCGGCGAGCCGGTCTCGATCAGCACCAGGTTGATGCCATATTCGTCGAGCAAGTCGGCGTAGCCCTCCAGCCCAACCGCTGCGCCCAGGGCGGCGCGCAGTAGTTCGTCTTCATACAAGTCCGTGCGGCCGTCTACGAACACCAGGTACTGGGGATATAGCCGCCAGCTCAAGTAGCCGCCCCAGTTGTAAGCATTGAAGAGTGGCCCAGCCGGCCGTTCGCGCTCCAAGAATTCAGCCGCCGCCACCGGCGCTTGCAGCCGCACGGCCAGGGCGGTGGTCGCCGGGCTGTCGACCACGGCGGTCTTAACCACGACCACCAGCGCCACGAGACCGAGCAACACCCAATTGAGCAAAGGGAAGCGGTTAGGCGAAGGCGGCGGGTCAAGCACCGCCGCCAACCGGGGCTGCCGCTCGCGGAGTTCGGCCACGGCCGCCGCCACATGCCGCAGGATAATCGGCGGCGCCAGCAGCGCCGCGATGGAGATGTTGCGGCCGCCCAGCAGCGCCAGGCTGGTGAACCCGCCGAACAACAGCAGATCGGTCAGGTCGATGCGTTTGCGGCCCAGCCCCACCGCCGCAAACGTCGCCAGCATCAGCCACAAGAAAGGCTGCACGGCAATAATATGAAAGTTAGGCGATTGCCACTCTTGAATGAAGTCTTGCAGCACGCCGATGGAGACCGTTTGAAGCGGAAACCACAGCAGGCGCGGCCCCACCGGGTTCACCATCACCGCCAGCGCGCAAACCAGCGCGGTCACGGCCATCGCGCCAATGCCGCGCCACGGCAGCACGCCCGGCCGCTCCGGCCCCAGCGCCCGGCTGACCACTTGCCCGGCCAGCGTCGCCGCCAGCAGCAAGAAGCCGATGGCGAAACCGCCGTGCAGGTTGGCCCACAGCAGCATCAGCGGCGGCAGCGCCCACAGTCGGTTGCGCCCGTGCCAACGGTACTCTGCCAGCACATAGGCAAACACGCTCGCCAGCAGCAACGAAGCCATCTGCGGTCGCGCTGTCCAATACACGGCCGAGGCCGCCGCCGCCAGCACCAGCACGAACGCCCGCAGGTAAACGCTGCCCTCGCACTGCCAGTACACGAACACGAACGCCAGCGGCACCAGCACCGCCACCAACAGGTTCAACCCCGGCACACCGGCCGCCTGAAAGATGAGGGCCAGGATGATCTGTGACAGCCAGTTGACGTTGAGCCAGGGCTGGCCCAAGCGGGTCAGCGAGAACTCGTCGTGGGTCAGCACCTGCCCGTGCTCCAGCATCCACGTGCCGGCCCGCAGGTGCCACCACGTGTCGGTATCCACCGCCGCGCGGGTAGCCATAGCCAACAGGCCCAGGAAGACCAATGCCACTGCCAGGCGCGGTAGGGTCAGGCGTCGCATGTGGTTAAGGCCGGCTGAAGACCACAGCCACCTGGTCGGCGTAGAGCTGCGTCCAGCCGGGGGCGGCTCGCACCAGCCCCGCCAACGTCGAGCCGGTCGGGGCCAGCACCAGCCGAATGTCGTAGCGGTCCAGCAGCGCCTCCCATCCTGGCGCGCCGGCCGCCAGGCGCAAGTAGTCCCTGAAGAAGCTATCGGGGTACAGGTCAGTGCGGCCATCCACAAAGATCGGGTAGGCGGGATACAGTCGCCACTCCAGATAGCCGCCCCATTCGTAGGGATTGTAGAGCGGCCCCGGCAGCGTCTGCTGGGCCAGGAAGTCGGCCGCCGCCACCGGCATGTTGCGCGTGGCTTCCGTCGCGTTGAGCGTAGGGTCCGAGGTCACTGCTACTTTCAGTAGCACAGCCACCGCCACCAGTGCCAGGATCAGCCGATTAAGCAGGCCAGCCTGCTTCATCGGCGGCGACGGGTCGCGCCGCCAGCGCGTCAGCCATGCCGGCCAGGCCTGAGTGCGCACGGCCTCCAGCGCGGCCGTGCCGTGCCGGCTGATAATCGGCGGCGCGACCAGCGCAAACAACGCCAGGTTGCGCCCGGCCAACAGCGCCAGGTAGAGAGTGCCGCTATACAGGATCAGGTCCGTCGCATCAATCGGTTGGCGGCTAAAGCCCACCGCGGCCAGCGTCAGCAGCCACAGCAGCAAGAAGACCTGTTGGCCGCGCAGGTGAAAGTTGGGCGACTGCCACTCTTGAATACCGTCACGCAGGGTCGAGATCGCGACCGTCTTGAAGGGGAAGAAGATCAGGCTCGGCCCATAGGGCGTGAGCAGCAGCGCCAGCGCACACGCCAGCCCAATGCCGGCCAGCATGCCCACTGCCCGCCAGCGCTGTTGGCCCAACAGCGCGCGCACCGTTTCGCCGGCCAGCACCAGACCAATGAAGATGAAGCCGATGGCAAAGCCCGGATGCAGGTTAGCCCACAGTGCCATCAGCGGCGGCAGCAGCCACAACACGTTGCGCTGCCGCCGCCGGTAGAGTTCCAAGATCAGCAGGAAGGCCGCGCCTAGCACCAGCGACGCCATATGCGGCCGCGCAGCCCAGAACACGGCCGAGGTCGCCGCGCCCAGCAGCACGGCCAGCGCGCGCACGTACACGCCGCCGGTGCTGGCCGCATACACCAGCGCAAAGGCCGCCACGACGCACAGCGCCGTCAGCCAGTTGAGGCCGGCATAGCCAAAGCGGTTAAAGATGAGGTAGAAGGTCGTCTGGCTGAGCCAGGCTGGGTAGCTCCACGGCTGACCGGCGAAGGTGTTGGTAAAGACATCATGGTCCAGCACCTGCCCGTGTTCCAGCATCCACGCGCCGGCGCGCAAATGCCACCAGGTGTCGCTGTCAACCGCCACGCGCGCGGCCATCGCCAGCAGGCCGAGCAGCATAATCGCCACGACCAGCCGATGGAAGTTGAGTTGCCAGGTTTGCGTTTTCACCACAAATTAGCCAATGATAACCACAGCGCGGTGAAGTCGAGCCGCCTCCCGCGATTGATCCCGTGTTGTTTTATGTGCCCCAGCGCCGCCATGTCCTTAAGCAGCCGGTGGTTCTGGCCGCCCCTGCGGCCGGCGACTCCGAT
>JBBRZY010000489.1:0-4433 GCA_038252885.1 Anaerolineales bacterium
CTGGGCCGGGGCTTCGGCTGCCGGGGGCCGCGTCCGGGCGGGCCAACGCGCTGGCCGGTGTGCTGGGCGTGCTGCGCGTGGACGCCGCCCGACTGAGTGCGCTCAACGAGCTTGACGGCCTCACGGTCGCTACGCTCTCCGCGCACATGCCGGTGCGCGTCAATCAGATCGTCGCCACGGTCAAGGTGATTCCGTTTGCGCTGCCGGAGGCCACCGTGGCGGCGGCCGAAGTCATTGCGGCGGCGGGCGGGCCGGTGCTGCGGGTAGACGGACTGCCAGCGCGCTCAGTCAGCGTCATCTTCTCCGGCTCGCCGGCCATGCGCGCCAAACTCACCGCCGAGTTTGCGCCGCTCACCGACCGGCTGACCGCCCTCGGCTCGCACGTCGCCAGCGTCGAGTTCGTGGCCTTAGAAGACGAAGCGGGCGAGGCGGCGCTGGCCGAACTGCTGGGCCGCCAACAGGCGGCCGGGCATGAGCTAATTGTGCTGGCCGGCGAGACCGCCATCATGGACCGCCACGACCTTGTGCCGCGCGCGGTCGAGCGGGCCGGCGGGCGCGTGGAAGCCCTGGGCGCGCCGGTGGACCCCGGCAACCTGCTGATGATCGCCTACCTGGGCGCGGTGCCAGTGGTCGGCGCGCCGGGCTGTGCGCGCAGCCGCAAGATCAACATCATCGATTGGGTGCTGCCGCGCCTGCTGGCCGGCGACCATCTCACCAAGGCCGACATCACCGCGCTGGGCCACGGCGGCCTGCTGGAAGAAGCGCCCGAGCGGCCCATGCCGCGCGAGGCAGATGTTTAAATGCCCACCGCACCGCTCACGCCCATCATCTGGCGGCTAGGAACCTGTCCATTTTGTAACCAGGGGACTGTTGGCTTCCACTTGGCGTCCGATCAAAAAACGATGGTCATGCTCTGCGATGAGTGTGATGCTGTCTGGCTTGATCCGGAACGGATGGAATTGAATGCACTGATCTGGCCGGATAGGGGCGCGGCCTATTTCGTGTCCGAGATCAGTTTGTCGCTGGCCCACCCGCTGGCCCGCTGGGCAACGCGCGCGGAGGTGGAGCAATACGGCTGGGGGCAATTAATCACCGGCGAAGGCCTGACGCGCGCTCCAAATGCACGCCCGGCAGAAGGATGACCAGTGTTCACTTCGATTGACGAACTCCAAGCCGGCCTGCGGGCGCACCAGTACGTGGCCGACCGGGGGCTGGCGACGGCAATCTTTCTGGCGCTGCGGCTGGGGCGGCCGCTGTTTCTAGAGGGCGAGCCCGGCGTCGGCAAGACCGAGGTCGCCAAGGTGCTGGCCGGGCTGCTCGACACCCCGCTCATCCGGCTGCAATGCTACGAAGGGCTCGACGTCAACCAGGCCGTGTACGAGTGGAACTACGCCCGCCAGATGATGCACATCCGTCTGGCAGAGGCGCGCGGCGAACGGCCGGATGAGGCCGAACTGTTCGGGCCGCAGTTCTTGCTGCGCCGCCCGCTGCTGCAAGCGATTGACCCGGCCCACGCCCAGCCGCCGGTGCTGCTGGTGGACGAGCTCGACCGCAGCGACGAGGAGTTCGAGGCCTACCTGCTGGAAGTGCTGTCAGACTTCCAGATCACCATCCCGGAGATCGGCACACTGAAAGCGCCGCGCCCGCCGGTCGTCATCCTCACCTCCAACCGCACGCGCGAAGTGCACGACGCCCTCAAGCGCCGCTGCCTGTACTTCTGGATTGACTACCCCAGCTTCGAAAAGGAGCTGGAGATCGTGCGCACCCGCCTCCCCGAAGCGCCCGAGGCCTTGTCGCGCCAGATCACCGGCTTCGTGCAAGACCTGCGGCGCGCCGACCTGTACAAGCTGCCGGGCGTGGCCGAGACGCTCGATTGGGTCACGGCCCTGGTGGCGCTGGACCAAAAGGCGCTCGACCCCGAGGTAGTGGACGAAACCCTGGGCGTCATCCTCAAGTATCAGGACGACGTGCTCAAGGTGCGCGGCGAGCAGACGCGCGCCATCCTCGCGCGCGTGAACGCCGGAGCCTGACGGCCGTGGATCAACTTCCCCCGCTGCCGCCCGGCGGCCAGTTGGTGCACAACCTGCTGCTGTTCGGCCGGCTGCTGCGCGGCCTGGGGCTGGCGGTGAACCCCGGCCGCGTGATGGATTTGACCGTGGCGCTGGGCCAGATTGACATTGGCCGGCGCAGCGACTTCTACTACGCGGCCCGCAGCCTGCTGGTGCACAAGCGCGAAGACCTGGCCCTGTTCGACCAGGCCTTTCAGTTGTTCTGGCGGCCGCCGAACGAGGGGCATTTCGTGGGTGGGCCCGCCCTCAGCCTAAAAAAGAAGCAAGCGCCGCGCACCGGGCCGCCGCCCGCCGACGACCCTGACAATCCCACCAACCAGCCGCCGGAAACCCTCCTGGAGGTCACGCGCACCTACAGCGCGCTGGAGGCGTTGCGGCGCAAGGACTTCGCCACGTTGACGGCCGAGGAGTACGCCGCGATCAAGGCGCTGATGGCGCAACTGCACTGGCGGCTGGGCCAGCGGCGCACGCGGCGCCAGACGCCCGGCGGCGGCCCCCGGCTCGACCTGCGGCGCACGCTGCGGCGGAATCTCAAGTACGGCGGGCAGGTGCTCGCGTGGTCGGTGCGCCAGCCGCAGTACAAGCCGCGCCCCGTGGTGGTGCTGGCCGACATCAGCGGCTCGATGGAGCGCTACACCCGCCTGCTGCTGCACTTCCTCTACACGCTGACGCGCGGACTGGGCCAGCCGGTGCAAACCTTTGTGTTCAGCACCCGGCTGACCCATATCTCCCGGCCGCTGAAACACAAGACGATCGAGCGGGCGCTCAGTGAAGTGTCGCGCGCCGTGCCCGATTGGGCCGGCGGCACGCGCATCGGCGATGCGCTCAAGGACTTCAACTACCACTGGGGCCGCCGCGTGCTCGGGCGCGGGGCGGTGGTCATCATCATCAGCGATGGCTGGGACCGGGGCGACCCGGCCCTGGCGGCGCATGAGATGGCGCGCCTCCAGCACAGTTGCTACCGGCTGATCTGGCTCAACCCACTCTTAGGCTCGGCCGCGTACGAGCCGCTGACACGCGGCATGCAGGCGGCGCTGCCGTATGTGGATGACTTTTTGCCGGTGCATAATTTAGCCAGCCTGGAAGATTTGGCCGAGCACCTGGCGACGCTGGACGACAAACGGAGGCGGTAGACCATGCGCGATGTGCTGAGCGCGATTGACCAAATGCGCGCCGCCGGGCAGCCGGTGGCGGTGGCCACGGTGGTGCAGACCTGGGGCTCATCGCCGCGCCAGCCGGGGGCCAAGATGGCGCTGACGCCGGGCGGCGACCTGGCCGGCTCGGTCAGCGGCGGCTGCGTGGAGGGCGCGGTGTTCGAGGCCGGGGTGGAGGCGCTGAGCCAGGGGCGCGGCCACTTGCTGCACTTCGGCGTGGCCGACGAGACGGCCTGGGAGGTGGGGCTGGCCTGCGGCGGCAGCATGGATGTGTTTGTGCAGCCTCTAGAGGCGAGCTACTACGATACGGTGAAGGCGGCGCTGGCGGATGACAAAGATTTTGCCGTGCTGACGATGGTGGCCGGCCAGGCCGAGCAGCTGGGCCAGCAGGTGGTGGTAGACGCGGCCGGGGTGCAGTGGAGCAACCTCGACCCGGCACTGGCGGCCGACGCCGAGGCGCTGGCGCGGCAGGCCCTGGCCGAGGGTCGCTCGCAGCGCGCGCCGCTGGGCGAGGTGAGCGAGGCGTTTGTGGAAGTCGTGCTGCCGCCCCCCACCCTGGTGGCCGTGGGCGGGGTGCACATCACTATCGCGCTGGTGGCGCTGGCCAAGACGCTGGGCTACCGCACCATCGTGGTAGACCCGCGCAAGGCATTTGGCAACGAGCTGCGCTTCCCGCCCGGCAGCGTGGACCGGCTGATCCAGGCCTGGCCGGACGAGGCGCTGGCCCAGATTACGTTGACGCGCGGCACGGCAGTGGCGATGCTGACCCACGACCCCAAACTGGACGACCCGGCGCTGCGCCTGGCGCTGCCGAGCGCGGCCTTCTACATCGGGGCGCTAGGCAGCAAGACCACGCAAGCCAAGCGCCGCCAGCGCCTGCTGGACGACGGCCTGACGCCTGAGCAACTGGACAGGCTGCACGGGCCGATTGGCCTGCCGCTCGGCGCGAGCACGCCCGAAGAAATCGCGCTGGCGATCATGGCCGAGATCGTCAAGGTGAGGAACGGGGCAAGCTGAAGGAGAGAAAGAGAAAGGGCGAGGCCAGCTTGCCGACCCGCCCCTAGCGCAGCATCCCCCGAGTCCCCAGGACATTGCCCCTACCAATTCTGAACTGTCGCGCTCACCTGGCACGCTTCTTGTAAGGTTGGGTGCTGGCTACAGTTACACCGGCGGACAGGCCGTCGGGCGGGCAGGCCAGAAAGCGGGCGCA
>JBBRZY010000490.1:0-4417 GCA_038252885.1 Anaerolineales bacterium
AGCCCGCCGCCGCAGCCTAAGAGTCGGAAGAAGTCCTAGGCCACATGCCAAGTCTGCGCACTTTCGGGCGACTGCTGCGCGAAACCGTCGCCGAGTGGACTGAGGACAAAGCGCCGCGTCTGGGGGCCGCGTTGGCCTACTACACCGTCTTCTCGCTGGCCCCCCTGCTGATCGTCGCCATCGTCATCGCCGGCGCGGTCTTCGGCCAGAACAACGCGCAGGAGCGCATCGTGGCGCAGGTGGCCGGGCTGGTGGGCCTGGAAGGCGCGGTGGCCGTCAACCGCATGATCGACAGCGCCAAGCTGCCCGCCAATGCCAGCCTGGTCAGCACCCTCATCGGCGTGGGGACGCTGGCGCTGGGCGCGCTGGGCGCCTTTGCTCAACTGCAAGATGCCTTCGACACCATCTGGGAGGTGACCCCCCGCCCAGGCGCGCGCCGCCTGCTGCAGACGCGCCTACTGGCGTTCATGATGGTAGTGGTGGTGGGCTTCTTGCTGCTTGTATCGCTCGCCATCAACGCGCTGCTGGCGGCGGCCGGCGGTTACCTGATCGAACGCTGGCCGCAGTACAACCTGATCGTCACCGGCGTCAATTTCGTGCTGCCGCTGTTGGTCAGTTGGGCCCTGTTCGCAGTGATGTTCAAGGTGCTGCCCGACGTGCGCCTGCGCTGGCGCGATGTGCTGCCGGGCGCGGCGCTGACGGCCGCGCTCTTCGTCGTTGGCAAGTTCGCCATCGGCTTCTACCTGGGCCAGGGCCGCTTCAGCACCGCCTACGGCGCGGCCGGGTCAGTGCTCATCATCCTGGTCTGGATTTACTACTCGGCCCAAATTTTGTTCTTTGGGGCCGAGTTCACCCGCGTTTACGTGCGCCACTTTGCGCCCCAGCCGCCGCTGGCCGAGCACGCCATGCCCGTCACCGAAGCCGCGCGCGAGCAACAGGGGCTGCCGCGCATCGAGGCCACCGTCACCAGCCGCACGCCCCTGAGCCAAACCGCCGGCGACCGGGCCGCAGCCCGCCGCAAACGTCCGCGCCCCAAATAGGAGCTCACTGCCATGTCTAACCAAGTTACCGCCAGCATTACCGTGCTCGATTCCGTGCCCGACCTGTACCGGTGGTGGGCCAACTTTGAAAATTTCCCCCACTTCATGGAGAACATCAAGTCGGTAGTCAAGACCGGCGAGCGCACCAGCCATTGGGTGATGCAGGGCCCGCTGGGCGTCGACGTGGCCTGGGACGCCGAGACCACCCGCCTCGACGAGAACGAACGCATCGCCTGGAACAGCAAGGACAACAGCTCGCTCAAGACCAGCGGCCAGGTGCTGTTCAAAGACCTCGGCAACAATCAGACCGACATCACGGTCACGCTGCACTACGACCCGCCAGCCGGCGCGGCGGGCGAGGTCGTGGCGGCGCTGCTGACCAATCCGGAAGGCCGGTTGAAGTCAGACCTGCAGCGCTTCAAGGAATTTGTTGAAAGCACTTCTACGCGCATCAAGGGCGCGCCGAAGGGTTAGGACCGTCTGGCAGGCTATTGGCGGGCCGAGCTCACCACCGAGGTCTGCAACGGAACGCCCGGTTACGTCGGGGCCCACCTCAGCGCCTTCACCGACGCCGTCGGCCGCTATTGCCCCTGGGCCGCGACACTGACCAGCCTGGAAGACAGGCGCTAAACGGGCTCTGAACGCGCGCGGCCAGCGTTGGGCGCGGCGACCGCAGCTGAACCGAACACCCAATAGGGGATCGAAGGGAGCAATTGCCGTGCAAACACCGGCCGCCAGTAGTGTGAATCCGTCAAGCGAACAAACGACGCCGATGCCGCCTATGGCCGTCACCCGCCCGCCCGCGCCGCCCACCCCGGCCGCCGGCGCCGCCAGCGTGGTGGCAGTCCAGAACCTGACCAAGAAATTTGGGTCGGAGGTCGCCGTCAGCGACTTGAATTTCGCCGTCCCGCCCGGCGTGATCTTCGGCTTCATCGGGCCGAGCGGCTGCGGCAAAACCACCACCGTGCGGCTGATGACGGGTGTCTATCGGCCGACCAGCGGCCAGGTGTCGGTCTTGGGCCAATCGCCCGCCGCCTTCACGGCCACCACCCGCAAGGCCCTCGGCTACATGCCGCAGCAGTTTGTGCTGTACCCCAACTTGAGCGTGTTAGAGAACCTGAACTTTGCCGCCTCACTGTATGGCCTGGGGTTGAGGCGCGGCCGGCGCTTTAGAGAGTTGCTCGACTTCTTAGAACTCTACGCCCACCGCCACAAGCTCGCGCGCACGCTCTCGGGCGGCATGCTGCGCCGCCTGTCGCTGGCGGCGGCGTTGGTGCACGACCCGCAAGTGCTCTTTCTCGATGAGCCCACCGCCGGCATCGACCCAGTGCTGCGGCGCAAGTTATGGGATTACTTTCAGACCCTCAAGGAGCGGGGCCGCACGTTGTTTGTCACCACGCAATATGTGGGCGAGGCCGCCTATTGCGACCTGATCGGCGTCATGGCCGGCGGACGGCTGCTGATGGTCGAAACCCCCGACGGCTTGCGCCAGCGGGCCTACGGCGGCGACGTAGTAGAGATGTGCCTGCAAACGCCAGTGGATTACCGCACCGTGCAGCAGTTGCGCGCCCTGCCCTTCGTCACCGGGGCGGTGACCCTCGTGGGCGACACCGCGGTGCGGCTGACCGTCGCCGCCGCGGGCACGGCCATTCCTGAACTGGTGGCCTGGGCCACTGCCAACCAGGTCGGCCTCCAGACCGTCGAAAAGTTTGAGCCGCCGCTGGACGATGTGTTTGTGGAGTTGGTCAAGCGCGAGACGGACCATGCGTAACCTGTTCGCCTCTCCCATTCGGGCCTCGGCCTTTTGGTCCAAAGAGATCTACGAAATCCTGCGGCAGCCGGGCTTGATTATGACGCTGGCCTTGGGGCCGTTCCTGATCTTGCTGCTATTTGGCGTCGGCTTCAATAACGCACCCCGCCCGTTCCGCACGCTGTTCGTCGCGCCTGAGTCGGACGTCCTCAGCCAGCAGATTGAGGCCTATGCCACTACCCTGGGCGACCAGTTGGTGTATGCGGGCCTGGTGACCGACGAGGCCGCTGCCAAGGCCCAACTGCGGCAAGGACGGGTCGACCTGGTAATCGTGGTCCCTGCCGACGCCGAGGCGACCATCCGTAGCAGCCAACAGGCCGTGTTTACGATTTATCACAATGAGATCGATCCCTTGCAGGCCAGTTACGTCGACTACTTCGGCCGAATCTACATTAGCGAGGTCAACCGGCGGCTGGTGCAACAGATCATGAGCAGGGGTCAAGCCGAAGCCACCACCGTGCAGGACGAAGTGGCGGCGGCGCACCTGGCCGCGATAGCCACGCACAGCGCGCTGCAGGCCGGCGACGCCGCCGCGGCGCAGCAGAACCAGGCCGAGCTCGACACGCACGTCAGCGCCTTGGAGCTGGCGGTGGGCGCCAGCATGGGCCTGCTGCGCGGCGTGGAAGACACGCTAGGCGCCTCGGCTCAGGGCGAGTCGAGCGACGACTTGCTGGCGCAGTTGCAGGCCGTGCGGCATGGCACCAACGGCCTCAGCCAGATCGCCGCAGACGGCGACTATGCCGCCGAAGCCGAGCAGGCTGCCGTGCTGGAAACCCAACTGGGTGAGCTGCAAACGAACCTGGCCGAATTCGCCAGCATTGCGCCAGAGATCGTCGTCAGCCCGTTCCGCAGCCAGGCCGAAAGCGTCGCCAGCCTGGTGCCCGATGTGACTTCGTTTTTTGCTCCCGGCGTGTTGGCCCTGCTGCTGCAGCACGTGGCCGTCAGCTTTGGCGCGCTGTCGCTGGTGCGCGAACGCAACAGCGGCACCATTGAGTTGTTCCGCGTGGCGCCGATCACGCCTGGCGAGGTGCTGGCCGGCAAGTATTTGAGCTATATGCTGTTTGGCGGACTGCTGGCCGCGGCGCTGACCCTGCTGCTGCGCTTCGTGTTGGGCGTGCCCATGGCGGGCAGTTGGCTGGCGTTTGGGCTGGTGCTGGCGCTGCTGCTGTTCGCCTCACTGGGCATCGGCTTTGTGATCTCGCTGCTCTCTCGCTCTGACAGCCAGGCAGTGCAGCTTTCGATGCTGGTGCTATTAGCCAGTGTGTTCTTCAGCGGCATTTTCACGGCGCTCTATCTACTCATCCCCGCCGTGCGGACCATCGCCTGGATGCTGCCGGTCACCTATGGCATTCAACTGCTGCAAACGGTGATGCTGCGCGGGGCCGCGCCCGACTGGCGGCTGCTGGCCGGGCTGTTGTTGATTGGGCTGGTGCTGCTCGGCGTCGCCTGGGTGTTGACCAAACGGCTGATGGCGCGCCGCTAGATCGGCAGGCGAGCTGCACGGCCTTCGTCGGCCTAATCGCCCAGTAACGAAAACGGTGGGGAGCAGGCAGTGCCTGCTCCCCAC
>JBBRZY010000491.1:0-4417 GCA_038252885.1 Anaerolineales bacterium
CCCAACTATGACGAGGCCACGCTGGCCTACAAGGACCGCTCCGGACTCTCCGTGCCGGACCCGCTGGTCACCGTCACCGACCAGACGGTGCGCGACTACCCCCACTGCATCTTCACGGGCG
This sequence comes from Anaerolineales bacterium, assembly GCA_038252885.1. GTDB lineage: Bacteria > Chloroflexota > Anaerolineae > Anaerolineales > UBA6663 > JADZEK01. The sequence goes on from JBBRZY010000491.1 coordinate 122, forward strand.
GCGTGGTCACCGGGCTGTGGAAGCGCACCACCGGCAAGACCACGGGCGTGACGCCGCTGTACTTGCAAACCCCCAGCGCGGCCCAGGCGCGCGGCTGGCAGGCGGCCCTCCAACGCTACAGCGATTTTCTCGAAGCGCCAGTGGTCGAACTTCCGCCGCCAGACTAGCGCCGGACGGCCAGCGCGAGGTAGCGGTCGGGCGCGTCGTCGAGCGACAGCACTTGCCAGCCGGCCGCCGCGCACAGGCCGCGCAGCCGGGCCGAGGCGAGCACATCGTCGTCGCTGGGCACGCTCTGGTGGCGGGCCGCCAGCGCCACCCGGCTGAGCGGGTGAAAGATCGCCAGCCGGCCCCCTACCCCGGTCACCCGCGCCCATTCGGCCAGCGCCGCGGCCGGGTCATCCAAATGCGGCAGCACGCCACCGGCAAACACCGCCGCCGCCCAGCCAGTGGTTAGCGGCAGCCGCAGCGCATCGCCCACCACCAACCCGGCCGCTTGGTAGCGCCCGAGGCGGTGGGCTTCGGCCAGCATGGCGGGGGTCGCATCCACCCCCAGCACCTGCCCGGCCGGGCCAACCGCCGCCCGCAGCGGCGCTAGCGCGCGGCCGGTGCCGCAGCCAACATCGAGCGCCCGCGCGCCCGGCGGAACCGCTAGCTCGCTGACGGCCTGGTCAAAGCGCGGGCCGTCGGCGGGGAAGCGCGCTTCCCAATCGGCGGCGCGCGGGCTGAAGAAAACTTGGGTGGCCTGTAAACGGTGGGCGGCTGTCATGGTTTGACTGGCTGAGTTCGAGCGTGACGGCGGCGTGACCTTTGGCACTGCGCAGGGTGACCCGCCGGGGCGTATTCTAAGCGCCTATTCGACATTCGCGGGGGGTAGGAGGCGCATATGCCTGAGCTGTATAACATTCTGAAGTGGCTGCACATTTTGTCCGCGATCGTGGCGCTGGGCGCGAACGCCACATACGGCGTCTGGCTGGCGAGCGTGGCGCGGCACCCCGAGGCGCTGAGTTTCACGCTGCGCACCATCAAGCTGATTGATGACCGCATGGCGAATGTGGCCTATGCGCTAAGCCTGGTGACCGGGCTGCTGCTGGTGTGGCTGGGGCCCTACCCACTGACCGCGCCCTGGCTGATAGTGGCGCTGGGATTATATGCCCTGGTGCTGGTCTTGGGGCTGTTGGGCTATAGCCCGACGCTGCGGCGGCAAATTCTGTTGGCCGAGACGGTCGGGCCGAGCTCACCGCAGTACGCGGCGGTGGCGCGGCGCGGGACGCTGATCGGTGTGGCGCTGGCAGTGGTAGTAGTGGCGATTGAGTTCCTGATGGCGACCAAGCCAGTTTTGTGGGGGTAAGCGGGCCGGTGGGCCAGGCCTCTTAGCACGAAGGCCAGGGCGAGGGTCGCCTGATCGTTACATGGCGCTTAAAGCAAACCGCCCCTGTGGCTGACAGGGGCGGTTTGTGGCCCCATCGATCAGGAGGCCGAAGCGCAAGCATGCCAACACTATACGGCGCGGGCGATTAGGCCACAAACCCCAGGTGGGCCGTCTTGCTAACTTCACCCATCTGGCCCATAGCCGCCCCCGAAGGATTGGCGCACAATTCGTGTAGTTACGACAAAAATGGCGGCGCGCTTATGGCCGCCATCGCCGGCGCTTATGCCAGGGCGCTCACTCGTGCTTGCGGCTGACGCTTTCTTGGCCGACCAGCTCAATCATGGGCGCACCATCCTGCTGCACCCACACGCCGCACGCGCCGCCGCCTTCGCTGACGCCGAGGTCGGTCAGGGGCTGGCCGTTCATGCGCAGGGCGGGCTGATAGTACTGCCCCACCTGCTCGGCCGCGCCGTCAATGTAGTGGCCGATCAGCGCGCGCCGGAAGCGGTCGCTGGTGTTGGGGTAGCTGCCATGCACGGTTGAGCCGTGAAAGAAGAGCACATCGCCGGCGCGCATGAGCACGGGCGTGGGGCTGACGCCGGGCGGCAGCGGCACAGTGATGTCGGTGAAGCTGAGGGTGGTGTCGGCCGGCTGGGTGCAGAGCACCTCCCAGCGGTGGCTGCCGGGCACGAGTTGCATACAGCCGTTGGCCTCGTCACAGTCGTCGAGCGCCAGCCAGGCGGCCAGGCAGGTGCCGGGCTGCACTTTCAGGTAGAACTGGTCCTGGTGCAGCGCCTGACCGCGCGCGCCGGGCGGCTTGTAGTAGAGCATGGTCTGCACGGCGTACGGCTCGCGGCCAAGCAGGCCGGTCATCACCGCGTTCAGGCGCGGGTCGAGCAGCCACTGGAGCGAGACATCGTCCCAGCGGTGCATGTGGATCATGCGCGGGTACTGCTGGTTGGTGTCTTGCTCGCTGTTGGCGGTCACGCCGGTGGTGTCGCCTTCGCGCGGGAAGCGGCGCAGGGCCATGTAGTGGTCGCGGTAGCGCGCGATCTCGGCGGGCGAGAATACGGCCGGCACGACGACGAAGCCGTTGGCGGCATAAGATTGCTGTAGCGCAGGGGTGAGTAACATACCCAACTCCATCGGTGGCGAATGCGATGGGTAAAGTGTAATGGATTGTGCCACGGTGGGCAAGGAAAGAAAAAGAAAGAGAAAGAGAAAGAGAAAAAGTTAGGCAGACGGCGCGGGTAGGATCAAGCGGAACTACAAACGGCCGCCCTTTGCGAGAGCGGCCGTTTGATTTTCGGTTGGTATCCGGCTGGCGCGCTTACTCGCCCTTGCGGCGGCTGAGGCGTTCTTGGCCGGCCATTTCGATGACGGGCTCGCCGCCCTTCTCGACCCAGACGCCGCAGACCGCGCCCTCGATCTCGTTGCCGGCGACCTCATATTGGCTGCCGTCCCAGTTGAGGAGCGGCTGATAGCCCTTGGAGACCTGCTCGGCGGTGCCCTGCACGTAGTGGCCGATCAGCGCGCGCCGGAAGCGGTCGGTGGTGAGGTTGGGCGAGCTGCCGTGCACAATTGAGCCGTTGAAGTAGAGCACATCGCCGGCCCGCATCAATACCGGCTCGGGCTTCACGCCCGGCGGCAGCGGCACGGTGACCGAGGTGAAGCTGATCTGCGTGTCGGCGTCAACGGTGCACAGGATGTCCCACTGGTGGCTGCCCGGGACGAGCTCCATGCAGCCGTTGGCGAGGTCGCAATCGTCGAGCGCCAGCCAGGCGGCCATGCAGGTGCCGGGGGCCACGCGCAGGTAATAGTTGTCTTGGTGCAGGGCCTGGCCGCGCGCGCCCGGCGGCTTGAAGTAGACCATCGTCTGCGAGGCGTAGGGGGCCTCGCCCAGCAGCGCCGTCATGCACTCCTTCAGGCGCGGGTCGAGCATGAAGCGCAGGGCCGCCTCGTCCCACTTGTGCGGCCAGATGAAGCGCGGGTAGCGCTTGATGGGGTCGTCGCCGCCGATGTCGACGCCGGTGTCGTCCAGCGGGCGCGGGGTCTTGCGCAGCTCCATGAAGTGGTCGCGCAGCACGGTGACTTCTTCGGCGCTAAACAGCCCGCGCGCCACGGCATAGCCGTTGGCCTGATAGGTTTGCTTGAGTTCAGTAGTATCCATACTGCCTCCACCGGCCGGCTAGCACCCCCAGCGGGTGACAGCCTGAGCCGCTGACGTTGGGCACATTCTACGCGATAGATGGCAGATGACAAAGGGCCACCCAGCAGACGCCAAACCGCCCGCCCCCATTGGTGCGGGGCGGGCGGCGCGGGCGCGTGACAGGTGGCGGGGCGACCTAGCCGCCGGCCATGGCCCCGACGATGCGCAGCGGCTCGGCCCCGGAGGCCACTTCGGCCGGCAGTGGCGCGTCGGCCGGCTCGTGCGACAGGTCGAGGCCGCAGGCGAAGAAGCGGATGAACGGCCGGCGCTGGCGCGTGCCGTAGTCACGGATGGTGCCTTGCAGCGCGGGGTACTGCGCCTCTAGCACGTCGAGCACCGCGCCGGTGGTGACCGGCCCCGCTACCGGCAGCGACACCTCGCGCTCGACGCGCGCCAGGGTGCGCAGGTGGTGGGGCAAGATAACGCGGATCATGGCAGTACTTGGACTTCCACCGAGTAGACGGCCGGCAACTCGTTGGCGATGGTGGCCCAGTTGTCGCCGGCATCGGCGGTGCCGTAGATTTGGCCGCCGGTAGTGCCGAAGTACAGGCCACACGGGTCGAGCGTATCCACCGCAAAGGCGCTGCGGTAGATGTTGACGTAGCAGTCGCTCTGCGGCAGGCCGTTGGTCAGCGCCTCCCACTCGTTGCCGCCGGTGCGGCTGCGGTAGACGCGCAGCTTGCCTTCAGGCGGGAAGTGCTCCGAGTCGCTCTTGATC
>JBBRZY010000492.1:0-4404 GCA_038252885.1 Anaerolineales bacterium
CCCAAGTGCTGGAAGAGATCACCCATGCCTGAAACCATGTCTGCCCCACGCCCCCGCGCCGTGCTGGTGCTCAACGGCCCCAACCTGAACTTGCTCGGCACACGTGAGCCAGGGGTTTACGGCACGACCACCCTGGCCGAGATCGACGCCCGCCTGATCGCTGAGGGCGGGGCGCTAGGGATCGAGGTACGCTGCCTGCAATCCAACCACGAGGGCGCGCTGATCGACGCCCTGCACGCCGCCCGCGCCTGGGCCGGGGGCGTCATTCTCAACCCCGGCGGCTACACCCACACCTCCATCGCCCTGCACGACGCCATCGCCGCCATAAGCTTGCCGGTGATCGAAGTCCACCTCTCCAACACCGAGGCCCGCGAGGAATTTCGCCACCGCTCACTCGTGGCCCGTGTCTGCAAAGGCGCCATCCGCGGCCTCGGCGCGCACGGCTACTCGCTGGCGCTCCTGGCGCTGGCAGAGATGTTGACGGCGTCCAGCTAGTTGGATGCGCTGGTCAGCTTTTGCCAGTGGCGCGTCGAACGCGCACTTAGCCACAGGATGGCGAGGCTCGCCACAACGGCCGCACCAGCGGCGACTTCGTACCGGGCAATATAACCCTCGGTCCAGGCGTAAAAACTGCTATAGCTCACCGCTGTCACCAGACTCACCAGCCCCAGGCTTTGCCACGCCCGCCCGGCCCCGAACGCCGCTGCAATTTGCGCCAAACCGAGCAGTATGCCAACCAGCAGCACTGGCCAACCCAATAAGAAATTGATCAGCGCCACCAGCGAGAAGTCACTGGGAAAGACGGTTGGCCACAAGATCATGCCGATACCAACGCCATTGATTACGGCCACTACCGCCCACCGCCATGGCTTGGTCCATGGCCGCGCCGCTATCGCCGCCAGGGTCAGTTGTGCCAGGCATGCGCCTATGAGGCTGATTAGCGTTTCGGGCAGAATAAGGTTCTCGCCCCCCGCCTCCCACGGAATCGGGCGAGCCCCGATGACTTCCCGCCGATGCCACACGCCGTCGCCGGTTCGCACCAGCAGCCCTTGCCCGCCCATGGCCACCACTACTTCCATACCGTCAGCGTGCTCGACAAACGCCAGGTCATATGGACCGGCGTCGAGGCTGGCCGGTCCCCAGCAGCTCGACGCGTTGGCATAGCGTTCGATGTACGTGCGCCGCGCCTCTGGGACGCGCCACGAGATTTGCCACGTGGCGCCATGGTCGCTTGACTCCTCCACCTGATCGGGCGGACCGATGCGATAGCATTGTTGCTGATTGGTTGGGTCACAGGCGATGTGGGGGTAGGTAATGGTTTTGTGTAGTGCGTCGATTAACCCTGGGTAAGTTCCAATCGGGACTGTGTAGATCCGATATCCCTCGGTAGTTACATACTGCGGTTTCGTGCTGTAGGGATATTTCGTCCCAATGTAGACCTGGCCGTCAACGACAGTCACTTGCTTCACCCTCGGTAGTTCTGCGCAAGTGGCAGGGGAAGTGGCGATCGTCGCCACCGCTGCTAGTGTCAGTGCGGCGAGGCCTTTCCAATCGAGCGCCGGCGCTTGGCTTTTCGCTGGCAGGCCTCGTTGGTCATCGTCTGTTGCGGTTTGCACCACGCGCCGCCAGAGCAAACAGGCTGGCACCAGGCTGACTAGCGCCATCACGTCAGTGGCATCCGGCGCAATGAAAACTGGTCCACCAGCGAACCAGCCAACCACCTGCGCCATGACGGCGTTCGCCGCCGGCAGAATCTTGATGGCCGCAAACCAGATGGCGGTGACGCCGAACGCCAGGGCGGGCATCCACGCCGGCGTGCGGTGACGAAGCGGCCCGCCCACGAACGGGATGGTCAGAATAGCGATGAAGACGAACGGAAAGAAGAACAGCCCGGCGAAGTCGCTGAGCTTGCCGGTGAGCCACGACGGCGCGGCGGCCTTTAGTACGTGGTCGTTGAGCAGCAGCAGACCAATGGCGGCCAGGCTGAGCGGGTGGCTAAGCGCGCGGAGACTCAGGCGAAAGGTTGACATGCCTGGAGTATGCGCCGACTACGCCCCCGCGTCATGATATTTTTCTGACAGAACTACGCCGTGGCCGCCCAGCTATCCCGCAGACCATACGGAAAGTCATACTCGGCCATGCGCGCCATGAACGGGTCGGGGTCAAACGCCTCCGGCCCCAGCACGCCCTGGCCCTGCCAGGTGCCGTTCGCCAGCAATTCCATGGCAATCGCCGGCCCCACCGCCGTCTGCCACACCACCGCCTGCACCCCATACTTTGCCATGCAGGCCGCGTTGTCGGCCACCTGGTACAGATACACTTCGCGTTGGCGGCCATCCTTGGTGCCGGTCACCCACGTGCCGGCGCAGGTCTTGCCGTCCATCTTGTCGCCCAGCCGCGCCGGGTCGGGCAGGCAAGCCGCCACCACGTCGCGCGGCGCGACCTTCACGCCCTTCACGTTGACGGCTTCTTTCTTGTCCAGCCCCAGCATTGCCAGTGTTTTTAGCACGCTGATGAACTCGTCACCCAGGCCGTACTTGAAGGTCACGCGCTTACACTTCACCCAGCGCGGCACCAGCAGCACTTCCTCGTGCTCCACGTTCACGCACTCCACCGGCCCAATGCCCTCCGGAAAGTCGAACACCTCCGGCTCCGAGAAGGCCGGCGTGGTGTACCAGCCGCGCGCTTTTTCCCAAATGACCGGCGGGTTCAGGCACTCCTCAATCGTCGTCCAAATCGAGAAGGTCGGCGCGAAGGCGTAGCCGCGCACCACCAGGTTCGCGCCGTCGCGCACGCCAATCTCGTCAATCTCGTCGAACAAGTGGCGCTCGGCGTAGCGCGCGAACACGTCCGCCAGCCCCGGCTCGACACCCATGCCCACCAGCGCCAGGCGGCCCTTCTTCTCCCACTTGGCCGCCCGCTCAAACTGATAGTCGCCCAGCTTCACGCCGCACTCTTCCGTGGGCCGCGTGGGGTGGGGGGCCGAGAGCGTCATGGCCATATCCATGTAGTTGCACCCGGCCGTGTAGGCGGCGTCGAAGATCGCCTCGTTGAACACCGGGTCCACCGCGTTCATGATCAGGTCCACGTTGTGCTTGCGGGCCAGCGCCACAATCTGGCGCTTGTCACGCGCGTCGACCTGCTCCACCGCGAACCGGCGCGGGTTGTCCAGCCGCCGCCGCACTTCCTTGGCGCGCTTGAGGTTGTAGTCGGCCAGCACCATCTTCTCGAGCCAGGGGCGGTGCTGGGCCACCACGGCCAGCGCTTCGCCCACGCCGCCAGTGCCGATCAGCAGGACCTTCATAGTGTGAAACTCCTTGACTTGGGGGTCGTGCGCAGTGAAACGCTAAGCCGGCAGGTTGCCCGTCAAACGCGGCGCGGCGGGGATCGAGAAGTAGAAGGTGCTGCCGCGCCCCAGCGTAGACTGCACGCCGATCTCGCCGCCCATGGCCTCGACGATGCGCTTGGCGATGGTCAGCCCCAGCCCTGTGCCGGCCACCGTGCCCTCCACGCTCGGCGCGCGGTAGAACCGGTCGAACAGCCGCCCTTGCACCTCGCGTGGGATGCCCGCGCCCGTGTCGTCCACGTAGATGCGGAAGAGTGGCCCGTTGGCCTCGGCCCGGATGACGACCTCGCCCTCGGGTCGGTTGTACTTAATGGCATTGGTCAGCAGGTTGAGGATCACCTGCTTGAGCTTGTCGCGGTCGCAATCCAACTCTGGCATGACCGGCCCCGCCTCAAGCGCCACCTTGATCCCGCGCTCTGCCGCCTGTGGGGCGACCACCTGCCGGCACTCGTCCAGCAGCGCCTCCAGCGCGAAACGCGCGTACACAAATCGCACCCGGCCCGACTCTAGCCGGGCCATGTCGAGAAAGTCAGTGGTCAAGTGCGCTAGGCGCTCCGTCTCGCGCTGGAGCGTGACCGCCACCTCGCGCCGCTGCTCGCTGCTGAGGTCTGTCCGCAGCAGCAGGGCGCTGCTGGCGGTCAGCGCGGCCAGCGGGTTGCGCAGCTCATGCACCATCTCGGCCACCAGGTCCGACTGTTGAAACAGACGCGCGTTGACGATGGCCACCGCCGCCTGGGCCGCCAGCCATTGCAGCGTGGTGACATCGTCGTCATTGAAGGTGCCCACCCGTTTGTTCAGCGCCTCGAGCACGCCAATGGTTTGGTCTCGTGCGCTCAGCGGCACGCCAATGATCGAGCGCGTGCCAAAGGCCGTCATTTCGTCCACGGTCGGGTTCCAGCGCGAGTCCAGGACGGTGTTGGGCACTACCAGCGGCTTGGCGTTCGACACCACCCACCCGGCGATGCTGTTTTGCAGCGGCACCGCCACGCCCTCCAGGTCGCCCGCGCGCAGGTTGGTGGTGGCCTCAAACCGCAGCTCGCCCGAGGCCGGGTCGAACA
>JBBRZY010000493.1:0-4399 GCA_038252885.1 Anaerolineales bacterium
CTCGCCGGCCAGCACAATTAGCTCATGCCCGGCCGCCTGTTGGCGGCCCAGCAGTTCGGCCAGCGCCGCCTCGCCCGCTTCGTCTTCTAAGGCCACGAACTCGACGCTGGCGACGTGCGAGCCAAGGGCGGTCAGCCGGTCGGTGAGCGGCGCAAACTCGGCCGTCAGCTTGGCGCGCATGGCCGGCGAGCCGGAGAAGATGACGCTGACCGAACGCGCCGGCAGTCCGTCTACCCGCAGCACCGGCCCACCCGCCGCCGCCAGCGCTTCGGCCGCCGCCACCGTGGCCTCTGGCAGCGCAAACGGGATCACTTTGACGGTGGCGACGATTTGGTTGGCGCGCACCGGCATGTGCGCGGCCAGCGTGGCGACGGTCAGGCCATCGAGCTCGTTCAGCGCGCCCAGCCGCGCCACATCCACGCGCAGCAGACCGAGCGCGTTCGCCAGCGCATTGGCCCGCCCAGAGGCGGCTCCGGGCAGCCGAAGCCCCGGCCCAGCGACGGCCCGCGCCACCCGGCGGGCCGCGTTGTTCTCGTCTACGTCGCCGGGCTCTAGCTCGGCCACGTAGACCGAGCGCCGCCCGAGCGCGGCCAGCGCGGACACGTCGGCGGCGGTCAGCGGCTTGCCCTTGCGCAGCACGCGCTGGCCATCGGCCCCGGCGATGTTGTGGCCCAGCACGTGGCCCGCCGCCCGGTCGAGCGGCACCGGCCCAAACTTCATGCGCTGCCGGCGGCCGGGGCCGGGTTGTTGGCTTCGATCTTCTGGCGGGCGCACTCGAAGAACACGCCGGTGAGCTTGGTCGAGACGGTGCCCATTAGCCGCGCGGCCAGGCTGGCGAGTTGGCCGACGATGGTGATGTCGGCCGTCCAGGCGAGGTGGGTGGCGCCGTTGGGGGCGTCGGTCAGCGTCATCTCGCTGATGACGTCGGCCGCGCTGCCGGAGGCGGTGCCGTGGCCTTTGAGCCTGGCACGGTTAGGCGCTTCGAGCTCCAGCCACTCCACGTCGCCCGAGAAGCGCGCCTTGATGGTCCCAAAACCGATGGAGGCGGTGGCGCGGAAGCTCTTGCCGGGCACGATCTGTTCGACCTTTTCGACGCCGGGCGCGCACTGCGTGACTTGCTCGGGGTCGGTCAGAAAGTCGTACACCCGCGCGCGCGGCGCGTTGATGGTCACTGTGCCTTCGAGGTGCATGTGGGGCCTCCGGGGGTGTGGCGTGTGCGGCTTAGGAGAGGCAAGTTGTAACACGAAATGCGGTGGGCGCAAACTGGAGGGGGAAAGGAGAGAAAGAGAAAGAGACGCTTCGCGAGAAAAAGGGAGGCACGAGGCCGTGGGCAGTCAGAAATTGTCGGTGGGCCGCGTTGTCGGTGGAAGTGTCACGAGTGGCACGAGTGCCGCGCCGGAGGGATTTGTTCGTAGAAGTGTCACGAGTGGCACGAGTGTCGCGCCGGAGGGATTTGTTCGTAGAAGTGTCGCGAGTGTCGCGTCTGCCGCGCAGGTGGGCGTTCAGGGTGTTCGGTTGGTAAGGTGGGCGGCATGGTGGAGCGGGGTTGGCCAGGGTGCCAGCCTGCTATCATTCTCCAAAACAATTGTTCTACCAGCAAGGGCCAGTTTTGGACCGGGTATTTCCACCCTTTTCGCCTTCCCGTGGTATAAACATCCACTTTACGCCGGTGGAAATTCATTGCATAATATATGGGTCATTTGTTCTATATTGGTAGCGGGCGCTCTTGCCCCCAGAATCTAACCTGAAACTGTGACCGTTCGGAACCCGCCCCCTAAACCGGCCGCCCTGAATTTGCGGGCCGAATTTGCCCTCGACCTGGCCTTCACCACGCGCGCCGCGCGCGATGTGCTCGGCCTGCTTAACATCGAGCTGGCCGGCAGCGGCGAAGCCGAAGCGCGCGACCGGGCCGGGCAAACGCTGGGCCGGCTGCTGGCCGCCCGCAGCGTCTACGACGTCTACTTGCGCAACGGCGGCGTCAGCAACGACACCGAGCAGGTGGTCGAGGTCCGCGTCGCCTCCGACAGCAATTCGGCCCCCAACGCCGCCCTGCTAGAGCAGTTGGGCGGCAAGGCGCTGGTGCTGGTCGGCACTGAGAAAGAAGACCGCTTCAGCGGCGACAGCCAGTTCTTGCTGTTCAACGTGCGCGCCGTGCCGGACGTGTGGGGCCAAAAGGACGCCTACAGCCAGTTTGGCCGCATCACCTTCTCTACTGGCGGCGCGGCGCGGGGCGAGGCCGGCTTCCCTATGCGGCTGCTGGCTGCCATCGCCAAGCTGCCCGAGGCGCGCGCCCAGCGCGAGACCGTGCAGCGCCGCCTGGCCGACTGGCACCGCTACCTGGGCGTGCTAGAGCGCACCGCCAAGGCCCGCCAGTTCACCGTCAACTACAAAGCCTTCAAGCGCGGCAGCGGCGCGAACATTCTCACCTTCACGCTCGAGGCCGCCGGCCGCGAGCCGCTGCCGTGGGATAAGCTCAAGGCCGCGCTCGACGAGCCGCTGGAAGTGCGTGAGCGGCGCGGCCTGGCCCGCACCCCCACCGAGCCCGGTCCGGCCGACGCGCCCGCCGCCGCCATTCCGGCCGACGAAGACGACAGCGGCGACTGGCTGCTGGGCGTCATCGTCGGCTCAGACCCCGAGCGCGGCGAGCTGCACCTCGCGCTGGACGACGACGCCGCGCGGATGCTGGAGCACAAGTCGCTCACGCTGCCGCGCGCGGCCGGGCTGGTCTACAAGGCCGCCGGCGATCTGGCGCAGGTGCGGCGCTTGAAGTTTGGGCTGGAGCTGTTGGAGCAGGGCTACAGCGAGAACCCGCGCCTGAACGAGTTCCTGTTCTCGGCCGCCGCCGCGCACCTGCCCGACCCGGCCCACCACATCGGCCTCGACCGGGCCGCGCTGCTGCAGCCGCGCCTGAACGAGGGCCAACGCGCCGCCGTCGAAGGGGCGCTGAACGCGCCCGACCTGTACCTCATTCAAGGCCCGCCCGGCACCGGCAAGACCACCGTCATCGCCGAGATCTGCTACCAGAACGCGCTGCGCGGCCAACGCACACTCATCGCCTCGCAGGCCAACCTGGCAGTGGATCACGCCCTTAGCCGGCTGATCGCGCACCCCAGCATCCGGGCGCTGCGGCGGGGCCGCGCCGACCGCGTGGAAGTGGAGGGCGCGCCCTTCTTAGAAGAGCGCGTGGTCGGCACCTGGCTGGCGCAAACCGCCACCGGCTGCGAGCGCGACCTGGCCGACCGCCAAGACCGCATCGGCAAGTTCGAGGCGCTGCTGGCCAACCGCCCGCGCCTGGAAGCGCTGGCTGTTGCTATTGAGCGCTACCAGGCCGAGCGCCCCAAGCACCTGAACGCCATCGCCGGGCAAGAGGTGCAGGTGGCCCCGCTGCGCCAGCACGCTGAGCAGGTGGCGCGCACACTCGGCCGCCGCCGCGACGCCCGCGCCCTGCTCGATAAGCTGCGCGCCTCGTTCGCTGCCTCCACCGCCGAGCCGGCCGACCTGCCCAGCCTGGATCGTCTGCCCTGGCACGATCACCCGGCGCTGGTAGACCTGCGCACCCAAGTGGCCGAACTGGCCACGACGCTCGCCGCCTGGGAGCCAGAGCATTTGGGCGCGCCGCGTCCGACCGCCGCCGACACCGCGCCGCTGAGGAGCGCGGACCCGACCCTCATTGAAAAAGCCTTGCCCCCGGCCGACGCCGCCACGCTGGTCGAGGCCGCCCCGACGCAGCCGCTGGCAGCCACCCAGCCGATCATTCCCGAAGCTGAGCCGCGCGTCACCATCGCCAACACGCTCAAGGCCGCTACCGCCGCCCGCCAGCGCGCCCAAGCCACCAGCACGCGCCTGACTGATCTGCGCCAGCGCCTGGACGGGCTGAGCGATGTGGCGCTGGCGTGGTACTCAGGCCGCGCCGAGCGCGACGCGCTGACCCACGAGCACGCGCAACTGACCGAGGCCGAGACCAGCTTCGCCGTCCGCCGCGCCGCGCTGGAGGCTGAGCAGACGGCGCTCACCGCCAAGGTGGCCGAGTTGGCGAACTTCGACGTCACGCGCCTGCCCCTGGGCGAGGTGCTGCGCGGCTGGGTGCAGAAGCTGGCGCAGTCTGAGGCGGGCGGGGGGCTGGGCGAGCCGCCGGCCGAGTTCGCCACGCCGCTTGGCCGTGAGATGTGGGCCACCGCCGCCGGCCCGGCCCAACTGCACCGCCTGTCCGCGTTGGCGCTGGAGGTGCGCACCTGCCGTTTGGAGTCCGCCAAGCTAGCGGCGTTGGCGCTGCGCCTGTCGAGCCTGGTTGAGGGCTTGCAGCCGGAGTTGGCGGCGCACAGCGGCAGCGCCAACCCGCTGCAAAGCGCCGCCAGCGCGCTGGGCCGCCCGCGCCCCAGCAGAGACAGGGCCGGCCGCC
>JBBRZY010000494.1:0-4389 GCA_038252885.1 Anaerolineales bacterium
CGGATGACGACGATGACGTTCTGGAGAGCATCGCTGGCGCGGATGACGACGATGACGTTCTGGAGAGCATCGCTGGCGCGGATGACGACGATGACGTTCTGGAGAGCATCGCTGGCGCGAGTGAGGCCAATTGCGTCGCCCGGCTTGTCACGTGGGCACCCCTTCCTTTGCCGCTGTACTCAGCGCGGGATGGGGCCGGGGGTTAGGTCTGTAGTGCGCCCCGCCCAAATTCGCGCGAAGCGATTCGTGGCCAAAGCCTTTCCGACTTCCGACCTCCCACCTCCGGCGTCCCCGCTAGTACCAATCTCCCACAACAGCTTAACCAAAAACAAACCAAATGGCATACAATAAGCCAGCCCAAGCGCCAGACGCTCAATTTCTGGCTCCTAAACGCCCATAACTGCCGGCCGGTTTCCCAATCCGGCCCAAGGAGCAGCCGATGACGGCTACCAAACCACCGCGTTCTGCCCCCGCCCAGCGCCTCTCGCGCCGCGCCGCCCTGCGCCCCGACCGGTTGTTGGCCGCGCTGCCCGCCCTCCAGCCGCCGCCCACCGGCCTGCGCGCCCCCGCGCCCAGCCATGTGCAGGGCGGCGACCCCGGCCTTCCGCCGCTCGGCATCATCGTCCTCAACCGCCTGGCCTTTGGCCCGCGCCCCGGCGACCTGGCCGCCTTCAACGCCCTCGGCGGCGACGACACCGCCCGCCTGACCGCCTGGGTCGACAGCCAGCTCAACCCCAACGCCCTCAACGACGCCGCTTGCGACGGCATCCTGGCGTCCAACACCTTCCCCAGCCTCAACAAAAACCTCACCCAGTTGTGGACCGACCATTACCTCGGCAACCAGAGCCGCACCCAGCCCATCAGCGATGTGCGCGCCGCCACCTTCCTTCGCGCCGTCCATAGCAAGCGCCAGCTCAAAGAAGTCATGACCGACTTCTGGCACAACCACTTCAACGTCTATGCCTGGGATTACAGCTACGCCAGCGCCACCTGGGTACACTACGACCGCGACGTCATCCGCGCCAACGCCCTCGGCAACTTCCGCACGCTCCTGGGCGCCGTGGGCCGCAGCCCCGCCATGCTGTACTACCTGGACAACTACATCAGCTCGGACGACGGCCCCAACGAGAACTACGCCCGCGAGTCGTATGAACTGCATACCCTGGGCGTCGAAAACTACCTGGGTGTGGTCAATCCCATCACCGTTCCGAAGGAAGATGGCGTGGCCATCGGCTACTGCGACAACGACGTCTACGAGACCGCGCGCGCCTTCACTGGCTGGCGCGTCAACAATGGCTATTCTGGCGCTCCTGGCAACAACGGGGCCTTCTACTACCAGGCCGACTGGCACGATCCATACAACAAGATCATTCTGGGGCAATACATCGTCGATCATCAGGCGGCCCAAAAGGACGGCAACGATGCCCACGACCTGCTGGCCTTCCACCCCGGCACTGCGCGCTTCATCGCCCGCAAGCTCTGCCGCCGGCTAATCAGTGACAACCCGCCCCAATCCATCGTCGACACCGCCGCCGCCGTCTTCTTCAACCACCACGACGACGTTGACCAGATCAAAGCCGTCGTGCGCACCATCTGCCTGTCAGACGAGTTCAAAGAGACCTGGGCTGAAAAGATCAAACGCCCGTTCGAGGCCGCCGCCGGCACGCTGCGCGCCACCAACGCCACCCTCAACAGCATCAACAACACCTTCTGGTACTACTACGAAAGCGCCGGCCAGGCCCTGTTCTCGCGCCGCTCGCCCGATGGCTACCCCGACCGCCGCTCCGATTGGGCCAACACCACCGCCCTCTTGCAGCGCTGGCGCTTTGCCAACTACCTGGTGCAGGGCTACCTGGGCACTGCCTCGGTCAACTTGCTCAGCCAAATGCCCGGCGGCACCACCACCCCCAACCAGATCGTCGATTTCTGGATCAACCGCCTGCTCGGCCGCCCCATGGACCCCGCCGGCAACCGCACCGCCGTGCTCAACTTCATGGCACAGGGTCACAACGTGGATTTTGCGCTGGGCTCGGACGAAATCACCGACCGCCTGCCGCACATGGTGGCCCTCATCCTGATGGCGCCTGACTTTCAGTGGCGCTAGCTGCCCCGGAGCCCAACATGCCCAAGGCAAAAACATTCACTCGCCGCCAGTTCCTGCAAGGCTGCTCGGCCGCCATCGCCGCCATGGCCGGTGCGCGCCTCACCCGCGTGGCCTTCGCCGACCCCACCGCCCCCGGCAGCTTCAATGAGGAAGTGCTCGTGGTCGTCTTTCTGCGCGGCGGCTGGGATGCCCTCAACGTCGTCCCGCCCATTGCCGGTGCCGACCGCGGCCACTACGAATCCGCGCGCTCGGCGCTCAAGCTGCCGGTCAACCTGGCCCTGCCGCTCAACGCCCAGTTCGGCCTGCACCCGGCGCTCGCGCCGCTCATGCCGCTCTACCAGGCCGGCCACTTTGCTGTGGTGCACGCCGTCGGCCTCAACTACGACACCCGCAGCCACTTCGACGCCATGCAGTTCTTAGAGCTTGGCACCCCTGGCGACAAGAACACCCCCAAAGGCTGGATCACCCGCCACCTGGAGAGCGCCCTCAACCTGCCGCCTTCGATCCTGCTGCCCGCGCTCTCGGCTGGCAGCACCCAGGCCAGCGCGCTGCTGGGCAGCACCGAGGCCGCCGCCATGACCAGCCCCTCCGGCTTCAACCTTGGCGGTCACTGGCATTGGGGTAGCTCGCAGCGCGCCGCCCTGCGTTCCCTGTACACCGGCTCCAACTGGCTCTACGAGGCCGCCAACCGCACCCTCGACACCATCGATGTGGTCCAGGCTGCCGGCTCCACCAACTACGTGCCCGCCAACGGCGCGGTCTATCCCAACGGCTCCTTTGGCGACAACCTAAAAGCCGTCGCCCAAATGATCAAAGCCGACCTGGGCTTGCGCGTCGCCACCGTTGACCTGGGCGGCTGGGACACCCACGAGAACCAGGGCGACGGCGCTGGCGGCTACCTGTCCAGCAACCAGTTGACCCCCATGGGCCAGGCGCTGGCCGCCTTCTACCATGACCTGAGCAACGTGTCGTGCGGGCAAGACTACACGCGCAAGCTAACCCTGGTGGTCATGAGCGAGTTTGGCCGCCGCCTGCAAGAGAACGCCAACCACGGCACCGACCACGGCCACGGCAACGCCATGTTCGTCCTGGGCGGGCACGTCAACGGCGGCCAGGTCTATGGCACCTGGCCCGGTCTGGCCTCCAACCAGCTCTATGCCCAGTCGGACCTGGCCGTCACCACCGACTACCGCCGCGTCCTGAGTGAGATCGTCACCAAGCGGCTCGGCAACCCCGACCTGGCCTCGGTCTTCCCTGGCTACAACGGCTACACGCCTATGAACATCTTCTCCGGTGGCGACCCGTTCACACCGCCGCCGCCGCCGCCCGGCCCTTATCGCGTCTTCCTGCCCGTCGCCAACACCAACGACTGCCCCTAAGCCCGGCCGGCCACCTGAATCAAAAACGGGCCAGGCATTTGCTCTGCCTGGCCCGCCGCTGGGTCTAACCGATCATTGCAGCGCGGTCACGCGCACATTGTCGAACTGCACCCCCACCGGCACCTTGTCGAAGCTCTCGACAAACAGGCCAATGTCGCCCGAACTAAGCCTGTCGTCCTGAATGCTGACGATCTCGACCTCGTTCACCCACAGCGTCAGCGTGCCGTCGTCGCCGCAGTCCGCCGCCAGTTGATACGTCGCCTCGCCCACCGGGATGTCCTCCGAGCGCAGCCAATGACCGTCCGCTTCGGTCAGCACATTCCCAAGCTGGCCGTCGAAGTAGCCGATCGCATAATAGCCGTCGCCGCCGATGCCCATATAGTAATACTCGCCGCTGTTCGCGTCGTAGTCACAGATGATGCCAAAGCCCGCCGTGCTCGCCCCGCCCGGGTTGAGCGCTGTCACGGCGATATGGGCGTTGCTCACGTCAATGTTCGGGTTGCCCCAGCCGATCAAGTTCTTAGCGAAGACCTTGATGTCGTACAGGCCATTCTGGTAGGCAATCGCGTGCTGCTCGTTGCTGCCCGTCCACCAGTTGCCGCCGGTCTGAAAGTCGTCGCTGAACAGCAGTTCGCCGTCGCCGGTCTCAGTGGCCTCCAGGTCGTCAAAGCGCACCTCGACCGGCGCCTCATTAAAGCTGCTAGAGAACAGGCCCACCGCGCCGGGGCCCAGGTGCGTATCTACCACGCTCGCCAGCAGCACGCCGTCCACCAGCAGGCTCAGCGTGCCGTCGCTCTCGCAATCGGCTTCCAGATCGTAGCTGTCAGCGAACTTAGCGAAGGCGTTGCTCGGCGAATACTCTTTCTTGTCACTGGTCAAGAAAGTCACATTGTCGCCATCCCAGTA
>JBBRZY010000495.1:0-4388 GCA_038252885.1 Anaerolineales bacterium
GGCGTAGCGCTCAACATCGGCATTCGTCAGGCGCGCCTTGGGGGCACTGCCGCTCGGCGGCACTGTTCGCGTTCGGCGCGGCGAGCGAGGTGTTTGTTTTTTCACGGCGACCTCCTAGAAAATCGTGTCGCCGCGCAGTGTAACCTTAAAGTCTCGTAGTACCGCTAAGTCTCGTTGTACTACTAGGCTAATCAGTTTTTGGGGACAGGCACCTCGCTCACGGGCGTGATCGTGCTGGTGCAGCGCTTAAAACCAGGCCGGAGAAATTTGTGGAGCGCGTCGACAGTGTCCGCTTCCACAATAAAGAAGAGCGTATGCTGGGCATTGGCGCCATACCGCCCAATGAGCTTGATCCCTTTGGCATTGGGGTCGTAGAGGGAATCGGAGCCGCCCTCTTCCAAGGGACAAGCCTCGGGCGTATGGACTTGCGTGATGTGGAATAACACTTGAGCTCCTTGTGAAGTCACGATTGAAATAGGTTGCCCCGCGTTGACGCCGGACAGAGACCGGCCCCAGCAGCCCAACGCCGCCGGGGCCGGTTAATAAAACCAGACTAGGTCATCCGGTTACAGATGAATGTAGCCGCCCACCAGCCCGTGCGCCGCTTCCATGATGGTTTCGGACAGCGATGGGTGCGCGTGCACGTTGCGGGCGATCTCCTCGGCCGTCAGCTCCAGGTTGTGGGCCAGGGTCAGTTCCGGCAGCAGCTCGGTCACTTCGGGGCCGATCATGTGCGCGCCCAAGATTTCGCCGTACTTCGCGTCGGTGACGATCTTGACGAAGCCCTGGTAGTCGCCCAAGCCCAGCGCCTTGCCGTTGGCGATGAAGGGGAACTTGCCCACCTTCACCTCGTAGCCCTGCTCCTTGGCGGCCTTCTCGGTCAGGCCAAAGCTGGCCACCTGCGGATGACTGTAGACCGCACTGGGCATGAAAGTGTAGTCGAGCGTCACGGTCTCGTGCCCGGCGATTTGCTCGGCGCACACAATGCCCTGGGCCGAGGCCACGTGCGCCCAGCCGGTCTTGCCGGTGACGTCGCCGACGGCCCACACGCCCGGCACGTTGGTCGCCATGCGCTCGTCAATTTGGATGAAGCCCTTCTCGGTCTTCACCCCCAGCGCTTCCAGCCCCAGGTTCTCGCTGTTGGGGCGGAAGCCGATGGCCACCAGCGCCTGCTCGGCTTCGAGCGTCTCGGTGCCGCCCGGCCCGCTGACCGTCACCTTCACCAACTCGCCGCTGGCGTCCACCTTCTCAACCTTGGTGCCGGTCTTGACCGTGATGCCGGCCTTACTGAACTCTTTGCCCAGCAGCGTGCCGCACTCTTCGTCCTCGCGCGGCACCAGGGTGGGCAGCATCTCGATAATAGTGACCTTAGCCCCATAGGCGTTCCAGATGGTGGCGAACTCGGAGCCGATGGCGCCGCCGCCGATGATGACGGCCGAGGCCGGGCACTTCTCTTGCAGGATAGCTTCGAGGTAGGTGACGACCTTTTTACCATCGACGTTGAAGGCGGCTGGCGGGGCCACGCGCGCGCCGGTGGCCAGGATGATGTGCTTGGTGGTCAGGGTCTTGGCCTGGCCGTCCGCGCCGGTCACCTGCACTTGGGTGGCGCTCTGGATCAGCGCCAGGCCCATGTGCACGTCGATCTTGTTCTTTTTCATCAGGCCGGCCACGCCCTTGGTCAGCCGGTCTGAGACGGTGCGCGAGCGTTTGACGGCCACGCTATAGTCGAACTTGAGGTTGTCGAGCGTAAAGCCAAAGTCCGCGCCACGGTGGCGCAGCACTTCGGCGATGGCGGCGTTCGCCAGCAGGCTCTTGGAGGGGATGCAGCCCACGTTCAGGCACACGCCGCCCAGCCACTGCTTGTCAATGATGCCCACCTTCTGGCCCAACTGCGCGGCGCGAATGGCGGCCACATAGCCGCCCGGCCCCGCGCCGATAACGAGCACGTCGTATTGATCTGCCATGAGCTTCTCCCTTATGCGCGCCGGGCGGCGGCTTAGCGCGCCGCGCGGGGGCTGGCTGTATTAATTGGGTACAGCTTATTACGGTCTGACGCGAATTGTACCAAGAATTAAGTAGTCGGGCGCGCCGGGCTGCGCCAACGTCAGGCGGGTGCTGGTCGGCAGATCGTACAGGCCGATTTGCACGGCGTAGTCGCCGGGCGGCGTGTCGGGCGGGAGCAGCAGCGCGTAGCGGTCTACGATCAACTCGCCGGGGGCCCAGGTGCTGGTGGGGCGCGTGCCGCTCACCGGCTGGCTGTCAGAGCCAGCCAGCAGCGCGCCGTCGGGCCAGAGCAGGTGCGTGAAGACGGTGTCGTCAGTCGTCAGCGCGACATCCGTCGTCCATTGCAGCATCAGGTAGATCACGTCGCCGGGGGCAGCTTGGGCCGGCTCGAAGGCGTAGCCGACCAGGCGCGGGCCGGCGGTGAACTGCGCGTCAGCAGGCGTCAGCGCGGGTGTAGCCGGCTCGCCCAGCGCGTAGAGCGTGACATAGTTGCCCAGGTAGGATTGATAGAGCGCCTTGTAGCCATGCCGCCCGAGCCAGACTTCGGCCTGGTGATCGGGGTCGTAGCTGGCGGGCGCGCCGTACAGCACCAGCCAGACGCGCTCGAAGCCGGCCACTAACGCGGGCAGGTCGCGGTCGGCGGCCTCGACCGTGAGCACGCTGCCGGAGGGGATGAAGCGATGGTCCAGCCCGGGCGGCGCGTAAATTTGGTACAGGATGGCTTGCTGCGGGCCGTCGAGCAGCAGCCCGTCGCCCGGCTGCGCGCGCGCCGCGATGAAGGCCATCATCTCGCCGTAGTGGCTCTTGAGGAAGGCCGGGTCGAAGTACCAGGCTTTCAGCGACACAACGCTGGTGGCGAGATAGGCGACGACCAGGCTGGCCGCCACTGGCCGCTGCCAGCCAGCGCCCTTTGACCACAGGCGCGGCGCGGCGACCCTCGCCAAGCAAGGGCAGGTGGCCCCCAGCAGCACCAGCAGCGGCGGCAGGCTCATGCTGATGAAGCGCTCGCCGAAGTGCTGGAGCCAGATGTCGAACACCCAGACCAGCAGCGGCGGCACGAGCAGCCACAGCGCCAGGAGCGTGCCCGCCCAGCGCGTGGCCGGGCGGCGGATGAGCGCGACCAGCACCGCGACTGCCACTAACGCAAACACCCAGCCCAGCCACGCCGCCCCGGCCGGCACGGTGCTGCCGACGGTGAAGCCCAGCGCGCCCTGCCCGACGATGCGGCCGAGGTTAGCGAGGCTGAAATCTTGCACCTGATCCACCGCTTGCCCGGCGAGCAGTTGGTAGTGCTGGTAGACCCACGGCAGGAACCCAACGGCCACCACCAGTTGCGCGCCAACCCAGGCCGGCAGCGACCGGCGCTTGGCCACCAGCACGAACAGGCCGTGCGCCAGCACCGCGAAGGCGGCGTAGTAGTGGGTGTGCACAGCCAGCAGCGTGGTCAGGGCGTACAGCGCCCACAGCCGCCAGCTAGGTTGCTCGGCCCTCAGCGCCCGCACCAGCCAATAGCCCGACAGGCACAGCATGGCGAACAGCAGGCTATACATGGTCAGGTCTTGCGAGTAGGCCACGTGGAAGGGGTTGAGCGCCAGCACGCCGGCCGCGCCCAGCCCGGCCGCGCGCGACCGCAGCAGCCGCCGCGCCAGCACATAGACCAGCGGCAGGCCCAGCACGCCGAACAGCACCGGCAGCACGCGCAGGGCGTAGGGGGTGTAGCCCACCAGCCGGAACCACACGAACAGCCCGGCGTGGAAGAAGCGCGGGTGCACCTCGGCCCCCGGCCAGAACAGGTGCGCCATGCCCTGGTTGACGACTTCGAGCTTGGCGCCCTCGTCGCCCCAGATTTCTTGGTGGTCGGCGCGGTAAAAGCGCAAGGCCGCGCCCACCAGCACGATCGCCAGCAGGGCGGCGAACACGCGCATTTGGGGGCGGCGCGGCGAACGGAGATTAGCAGCAGACACGCGGGCAGTATAACTGAGCGCGGAGGGACGAGGGAGGACGGACGTTGACCAGAGGGTCACGTCATCGCACACAGTGTTGGTGCTAGTGTTCTCCGTCGATTGATACTTCCAGCAAGAAATGGACAGGGGCGGGGCTACGTGCTTGAGCCTCAACGTCAGGCGGCTGGCTCATCGCAAGTTGGAATGATGAGATTCTGTGTCTGACCCTTAACGAAAAAAGTGGGGTGGAGGGCAGGCTTGCCTGCCCTCCACCCTACTTTTTTCGTTAAGGGTCAGACACGGACTCTCATCATTCCAACTTGCGATGAGCCAGCCGCCTGACGTTGAGGCTCAAGCACGTAGCCCCGCCCCTGCCCATTTCTTGCTGGAAGTATCGATCGACGGAGAACACTAGCACCAACGCTGTGTGCGATGACGTGA
>JBBRZY010000496.1:0-4386 GCA_038252885.1 Anaerolineales bacterium
ATCCGTGCCGGCCCGTTTTGGCCGCAGCGATAACGTCTACACCACCCCCGGCTTCGAGCCGAGCGGCGCCTACCTCGACCTGGAGCTCAACGCCGGCCTCGGGAACGTCACGGTCAAGTAGCGCCGGGGGCGTCCGTCCCCCCTTCTCCGCTTTCACACAATCGCCTCTCAGTGGTTATATACACTGAAAGGAAACGCCATCGTGCTGCCCGACTTTGAAACCCTGGTCACCGCGCACAGCGCCCGTTTACACGCTTACTTATGGCGGCTGCTGCGCGACCCGGCCGACGCCGAAGACGCCTTGCAGGACACATTCCTGCGCGCCTTTCGGGCCTACGCGCGCACCGCCGGCCACCCCAACCGCCAGGCCTGGCTGTACCGCATCGCCACCAACGTCGCCCGCACGCGCCAGAAGCAGGCCGGCCGCGCGGCGGCGCGCACCACCGCGCTCGACCCAGAGCTAGTGGCCGCCGGCCCGGGCGTGGCCGAGCAGTTCGACCAGGCGCAGACGCTCAGCGCCGTGGCCGCCGCCGTGGCCGCGCTGCCCGCGCAGCAGCGCGCCGCGCTGATCCTGCGCAAATATCAAGAGCTCGACTACGCCGAGATCGCCGCCATCCTCAACTGCACTGCCGCCGCCGCGCGGGCCAACGTGTATCAAGCCCTGCAGAAGCTGCGGCAATTGGATCACTGAGAGCATCCACCCATGACTCCTAATCGCACTCCCGACGAAGCCTGGCTGGCGCAGTCCGCCGCCGCGCCCGATGCTGTGACCGCCGCGCTCGACTCTTTGTACGCCGCCGGCCCGCCGCCGGCCGCCACCGCCCGCGCCACCACCCGCCTGCGCGCCACGCTGCGGGCCGAGGCCAACCCGCTGTGGTACGACGTGCTGGCGCGCACCGCCATTGGCCCGGTGTATGTGGCCATGAGCGCCAAGGGCCTGGTCTCGGTGCGCTTCGGCCTGAGCGAGGCGACCTTCCTGGCGCTGGTGCAGCGTCAGACCGGCCTGACGCCCACGCGCTCGCACGCCAGGGCCGGGACCGCCGCGCGCCAGGTGGGCGAGTATGTGGCCGGCCGGCGCCTCGCCTTTGACCTGCCGATTGACCTGAGCCACGTGACAGCGTTCCAGAGCCAGGTGCTGCTGGCGGCCTGTCAGATCCCGCGCGGACAGGTGCGCACCTACGCCGAGTTGGCTCGCCAGATCGGCCGGCCAAGCGCGGCCCGCGCCGTGGGCCAGGCCCTGAGCCACAACCCGGTGCCGATTGTGGTGCCGTGCCACCGCGTGCTGGCGGCCGACGGCACACTGCGTGGCTACCTGGGCAGCGCGGGCGTCGAGACCAAGCAGCGACTGCTGGTGCTGGAGGGGGCGCGAGCGGCCTGAGCGGTCACGGAGCGGGAAGTTCGTTACCCATAGCACAATAGTCAGATACACTGGATAGCATAACTAGGTTAGGCTATTCCGACTCTGTACATTATTTAAGTTGGCAAAGGTGGAAATCGGACTATACTGGTCCGCATCAGGTTGAGTGGGGACGCTGGGGACTGACCGCATGACCACGTTAGACAAGATTGACCGCCAGATACTCGATTTGCTGCAAGCCAACGCCCGCCGCACCAACGCCGAGATCGCGGAAGAGGTTGGGCTGGCGGCGCCGTCGGTCTTCGAGCGCATCCGCAAGCTGGAGCAGCGCGGCGTGATCCGCGGCTACACCGTGCAGGTCGACCCGGCCGCGCTGGGCAAGCCGCTGACCGCCTTCATCCGCCTGACGGCCACCTACGACGACCGCTACGACGCCGGGGTGGCCGCCTTCGCCACCGACCCCGATGTGCTGGAGTGTTACAGCGTGGCGGGCGAAGACTGCTTCATCATCAAGACGCGCGTGGACAGCCCCGCCGCGCTGCAGGCCCTGCTTCACCGCATCCGAGGGCGCATGACGGTGCAGAGCAGCGTGACCATGATCGCGCTGGGGGCCATCAAAGAAGACGGCCCGCTGACGGCCAGCGCGCCGGAGGCCGCGCCCCTGCCCCAGCTCAAGCCGGCCGGCAACGGCCACACCAGCCGCACGCGCCGCTCAACACCTTAATTTTCTGACGTTCGCAATTTTAGAAAGAGGTTTCGCAGCCATGAAACAATGGGCGGTATTTGTTTTGCTAGGTTTGGTGTGGGGCTCGTCCTTCCTGTGGATCAAGATCGCCGTGGCCGAGACCGGCCCCTTCACGCTGGTGACCTTCCGGCTGTTCTTCGGGCTGATCGGCCTGGGGCTGATCATGCTGGCGCGGCGGCAGAAGCTCGCCATGAGCCGGCGCACGCTGCTGGCCTTCGCCTTTATGGGCGTGTTCAACACGGCCGTGCCGTTTGTGCTGATCACCTGGGGCGAGCAGTACATCGCCAGCAGCCTGGCGGCGATCTTGAACGCCACGGTGCCGCTGTTCACCATTGTGCTGGCGCACTTCTGGCTGACCGATGAGAAGATCACCCTGCCCAAGCTGGCCGGGCTGTTGGTGGGCTTTGTAGGCATCATCGTGCTGGTCAGCCGCGACCTGCAGCCCGAGGTGTTGCAAAATGCGCTGGCCGGGGCTGGGCTGTGGGGTCAAGCGGCGGTGCTGGTGGCTTCGCTCTCGTACGGCATCGCCGCCACCTTCTCGCGCCGCCACTTGCGCGGGCAGCCGCCGGTGCTGCAAGCCGGCATGGTGCTGCTGATCGCCGACGCGCTGATGTGGGTGGTGACGCCGGTAGTCGAGCGCCCGATGAACTTCCCCGACACGAGCCTGGCCTGGTTCGGCATCTTGTGGCTGGGCCTGCTAGGGTCGTGCCTGGCCTATATGCTGTTCTTCTATTTGATCAACGCCTGGGGGCCGACACGCGCCTCGCTGGTGACCTACATCTTCCCGGTGATCGGCCTGATCCTGGGCATCATCTTCCTGCACGAGCCGGCCGATTGGCGGCTGGTGGTGGGGGCGCTCTTGATCGTGGGCGGCATTGGGGTGGTGAACTTTAAGCCGAAGCCAAAGCCGCAGGTGGCGGCGGGCGTCGGGGCGGCGGGGGACTAAGAGCAGAGAAAAAAGAAAGAGAAAGAGAAAAAGGTGATAGTACCGGTGGGGTGACGGCGCGCTGCGTTGAGGCGTCAGACTGAAAAGTGCAACAACGGGTCAGGTGCAACAAGGCCTGGCCCGTTTTTATTTTCGGTGGCGGCGGGCGAACTCGCTGAGGTTGTAGTTGTGCTCGCCGTAGTGGCTGTACATGGTGTAGCGCACCCACCAGTTGATGCGGCCGGCCGGGTCGAGCAGCGCCTCGTCGGGGATGGCGGCGAGCAGCGCCACCAGCGCGCGGCGGCTGGCGTTCAAACGCCGGCGGCTGGCGGCCAGGCTGCGGCCCTCATCGGTGGCGCGCTGCTCGGCGTTGAAGCGGTCGGTGCTGCGGCCCAGGGTGGCGCGGCGGCCGGCCAGGTATTCGGGGATGATGCGCAGCGCGGCCTCCTGCCAGGCGGCGACGTGGTTCATCACATCCTTGACGCTCCACGTGGGGCCGGCCGCGCCGGGCTGGGTGAGCGCCGCTGCGGGCAAGCCGCGCCAGGTGCCGGTCAGCTCGGCCCAGTCGGCGGCTTCACGCGCCAGCAGTTCAGCGCGGGTCTTGGGGCGGGGGCGAGGGGAGCGGCGGGGCGGCATGGGAAGAAGAGAAAAGGCGTGAGTGACGGTTGGGTGATGGCGAATGGAATGTGGCGTCAGGCCGACTCCACCACCCCCGCGCCGGCGGCGGCCTGGCAGACGTAGATTTCCGCCGTAAGGCCGGTGGCGGCGGTGTAGGCGGTGGCCAGGGCGGGCACAAAGCGCTCCACCGCCTCGGTGGCGACCAGGTTGACCGTGCAGCCGCCGAAGCCCGCGCCGGTGAGGCGCGCGCCATAGCAGCCGGCGAGCGTCTGGGCGGCGGCGGCCATCGCGTCTAGCTCCGGGCCAGAGACTTCATACAGGTCGCGCAGGCTGGCGTGGCAGGCGTTCATCAGTTGGCCGAAGTCGGCCACGCGCCCAGCACTCAGCAGGCCCAGCGCGGCCTGGGCACGGCCGCACTCCTCCACCACGTGCCGGGCGCGGCGCGCCACCACCGGGTCGAGGCTGGCGGCGTGGGCGTTGAAGTCCGCCACCGAGACATCGCGCAGGTCTTGAATGGCGTCGTCATGCAGCGCCGCGCGCAGACCGACCACAGCCGCCTCACACTGGGCGCGGCGCGTGTTGTATTCGCTGGTGGACAACTCGCGGCGCAGCGTGGTGTCGGCCACCACAATGCTCACACCGGCCGGCAGCGGCGCGGTCTGCCACTCCAGCGTGCGGCAGTCGAGGCGCAGCAAGTGGCCGGCCTTCCCGCAGGCCGAGGCAAACTGATCCATCAGCCCA
>JBBRZY010000497.1:0-4385 GCA_038252885.1 Anaerolineales bacterium
CCCATCGAGCCCCCCGCCCTGTTCGCCTTTGGTCTTTAGGACGCTTCTGGGTACGGCATCGCCACCACGCCGGCGTTGATCTCGGCGTACAACTGCGCCACGATGGCCTGCACACGGGCCACGGCCTGGTCGAGCGGCACGATTTCCTTCTCGGCCTGGTCGCGGCGCTTGAACTCTACGCCGCCGTCTTTCAGCCCGCGCTCGCCCACCGTAATGCGCAGCGGCAGCCCGATCAGGTCGGCGTCTTTGAACTTCACACCGGCGCGCTCGTCGCGGTCGTCGTACAGCACCTCCACTCCGGCGGCTTGCAGCGCGGCGTACAGCGTGTCGGCGGCGGGGACCACGGTGCCGCTCTTGTCGGGCATCACCGCCAGGTGCACGTGATACGGCGCAACGCTGATGGGCCAGCGCAGCCCGTCGGCGTCGTTGTGCGCCTCGGCCACACAGGCCAGCAGCCGGCCGCTGCCGATGCCGTAGCTGCCCATGATCACCGGGTGCGGCTGCCCCTCGCGGTCGAGGAAGTTCGCGCCCAGCGCAGCGGTGTAGCGTGTGCCGAGCTTGAAGATGTTGCCGACCTCCACGCCGCGCGAGACGCGCAGGGCCGCGCCGCAGTTGGGGCAGCCGTCGCCTTCGCCCGCGGCCGCGAGGTCGGTCACGAGCATGGCCGTGTAGTCACGGCCGTAGTTGACGTTGCGCAGGTGGAAGCCGGCTTCGTTCGCGCCGCCCACCAGGTTGGGCGAGGTCGGGATGGCGTCATCCACCACTACCCAGACGTCCTTCAGGCCCACGGGCGAAGCGTAGCCCGGCACCGCGCCGGCCGCCTTGATCTCGTCCTCGCGCGCGGGGCGCAGGTCGGTGGCGTGCAGCGCGTTCGCCAGCTTGGTCTCATTCACTTCCATGTCGCCACGCACCAGCGCGAACACGAAATGTTCCACGGCCTTCAGTTTGGCCCCCTCACCCTCGTTGACCGTCGCCACCAAGAACACGGCCTTGGCGGTCTTGGCCGTGGGCACGTTTAAGAACTTGGCCAGCGCCTCAATCGTCTCGGCGTGCGGCGTGGCAACTTTCTCTAGCGGCAGGGCGTCTTCGGCCGCGACAACCGGCTTGCGGAAGGTGGATATCTGGCGGTTGGCCGCGTAGCCGCAGTTGTCGCACAGCAGCAGCGTGTCTTCACCGATAGCGTTCAAGTACATATACTCGTGCGCCAGGCTCCCGCCCATCATGCCCACGTCGGAGGCCACAGCCACGGCTGGCAGCGCGCAGCGGTTGAAGATGTTGAAGTAGGCCTGATAGTGGGCGCGGTACTGCGCGTCCAGCCCGGCGTCGTCGGCATCCAGGCTGTAGCTGTCGAGCATGGTGAACTCGCGCACGCGGATCAGGCCGGCGCGCGGGCGCGGGTCGTCGCGCCACTTGGTCTGAATGTGGTAGATCAGCATGGGCAGTTGGCGGTATGACTGCACTTCCTTGCTCGTCAAGTCGGCCACCACCTCTTCGTGCGTCATCGCCAGGGCCATGTCGCGCCCGTTCTTGTCGAGGAAGCGCCCCATCTCCGCGCCGATCTGATACCAGCGGCCGGTTTCCTTCCAGATGTCGGCCGGGTGGACCACTGGCATAGTCACCTCTTGCCCGCCGATGCGGTTGATCTCTTCCCGCATGATGTTCTCGATCTTGGTCAGCGAGCGCTTGGCGAACGGCAGGTAGCTGAAGATGCCCGCGCCCAACTGGCGGATGAAGCCGGCCCGCACCAGCAGCCGGTGGCTGACGACCTCGGCATCGCCGGGGGCGTCTCGCAGGGTTTGACCAAACAGGGATGACATGCGCATGAGCTGATATCCAGTCTATGTAAGTACCCGGTCAGGGGGACTCGGGGGACTCAAGGGACTCAGGGGGAAATTGAGGGCTGGTTTAGTAGGTCGGCCAGCGTTGGCCGCCCACGAGTCCCCCGAGTCCCTTGAGTCCCCAGTTTTGCGTGGTCTAAGTTTACCCTAATTCCCGCGCTCGCCGCGGATATACGGGGTGCCCAGCGCGCTCGGCGCGCCCAGGCGCTTGCGCAAGGCCCCGCGCGAGCCAATGACGAGCACCAGAATGGTGAAGGCATAGGGCAGCATCGAGAGGAAAAAGCCGAGGTACGAGTTGATGAAGAACGGGTTGGTCAACCCAAACAGCCGGGCCGGCGTTTGAATGTCGAGGATCAGCCGGCGCAGCGTGCCGAAGGCGTAGGCCCCAAACGCGGCGCGCCACGGGTCCCACTGGGCGAAGATCACCAGGCCGACCGCAATCCAGCCCTGGCCGGAGGTGGTCAACTCGCTGAACCAGCCGGGCGAGGCCACCAGGCTGATCGTGCCGCCCGCCAATCCCGCCAACATGCCGCCCCCCACCACGTATAGGTAGCGCAGCCGGTAGACGTTGATGCCCATCGAGTCGGCGGCCGTGGGGTTGTCGCCCACCGCCCGCAGGTGCAGCCCCGGCCGCGTGCGATTGATGTAGTACCAGGTGACCGGCACCATTAGATAGCCGAGGTAGACCATGACACTCTGGTCGGTGAAGAACACGCGCCCCAGAATCGGGATCAGGCTGAGCAGCGGCACCGTGATGCGCGCCCAGGGCGCAAAGCCGCCGCCCACCGCCTGGCGCAGCGCCTCGGTGCCGGCCTTGCTCAACCCCTCGCCGAACACCAGGCTGAGGCCAACGCCCAAGAAAGTGAGCGCCAGCCCGCTGACTACCTGGTCGGCCTGGAAGTGGATGGTGACGACGCCGTGCAGCAGCGCCAGCGCCCCGGCCACGATCATGCCGGCCAGCAGCCCCAGCCAGCCGTTGCCGGTCGCCAGCGTGGCGCTGAAGGCGCTCATCGCGCCGATCAGCATCATGCCCTCGACGCCCAGGTTGAGCACGCCCGCCCGCTCGCAAAAGATCTCGCCAATGGTAGCGAAGAGCAGCACCGTGCCGGTGGCGACGCCCGCCTGAAGGATGATGATAAAGTCCACGCGGTCTCTCGCTTAGGCCTGGCCGGCTTCGAGGGCTTCGACGCGCTCCAGCCGAATTTGATAGCGCAGCAGCACTTCGCTGGCGATGAGCATGAAGAGGATGATGCCCTGGATCAGCCGGGGCACGCCGCTGGGTTGAATTTCGCGCCCGGCCAAGATTAGCCCGCCAAACAGCACCGCCACCGGAATCACGACCAGCGGGTTGAGCTTGGCCAACCAGGCCACAATGACGCCCGAGAAGCCATAGCCCGCGCCCAGCCCGGTTTGCAGCCGGTGCAGCGTGCCGGTGATCTCGGACATGCCCGCCAGGCCGGCCAGCGCGCCCGACAGCATCATCACCAAAATGGTGTTGCGGGTGATGTTGATGCCGGCGTACTCGGCCGCGCGCGGGTTGTCGCCGATCAGCCGGATTTCGTAACCCCACAGGCTGCGATACAGAATGAACCCCACCAGCCCGGCCGCCAGCACCGCCAAGATCAACCCGAAGTGGGTGGTTAGGCCGCGCAGAATCGGCAGCGACGCGGCGTAGTCGGTGAGGCGCGGCAGCCAGGTGTTCTTAGGGAAGGTGGCGCTCTGCTGAAAGCCGCCCTCGCTCCACACCGCAAACACGAAGTAGTTGACCAGCTCGATGGCGATGTAGTTCATCATCAGCGAGGTGATGATCTCGTTGACCTTGAGCTTGGCCTTGAGCAGGCCGGGGAGCGCGCCCCACAGCGCGCCAAACACCATCCCAAAGACCATCATGACCGGGATGGTGATGATGCGGGGCGTGTCGGGCGGCAGCACCGGGGCCAACACCACCACCGCCGCACCCAGCGCGCCCATCACGTACTGGCCCTCGGCCCCGATGTTCCACAGCTTCATCTGGAAGGCCACCGTACAGGCCAGCCCGGTCAGGATCAGCGGCGTGGCCTTGACCAGCGTGTCTGAAAAGACGCCGATGTCGCCAAAGGCGGCCTTGGCAATATGCCCGTAGGCCTGCGCCCAGTTGGCCCCCACCAGCTCCAGGATGATCGCGCCCAGCACCAGCGCCACAATCAGCGCGCCGAACGACACCACCGGCGACAGCCAGCGCGGCACGCTCAGGCGGCGCTCTACCCGCAGGCGATAGGGGAAGCGCCGGCGGCGCGGGGTGGCAGGGCTGGTAGGGGTCGCCACATGGCCTCCTAAGCGGCGGGTTGCGCGGGCGGGGCGGGCGCGGCGGGGGCGCTGGGCAAGGCGGTGGTGCGCCCGCCGCCCGTCATCAGCAGGCCAATGGCGTCGATGTCGTGCGTGGTCACCTCGCCTGCCACCTCGCCTTCGTAAATCACCACAATCCGGTCGCTCAGCGCGAAGATTTCTTCCAACTCTTCCGATACCAGCAAAATAGCCGCGCCGGCCTCGCGCTGGGCCAGCAGCAGC
>JBBRZY010000498.1:0-4384 GCA_038252885.1 Anaerolineales bacterium
CAAATTTGGCAGCATGAGTGTTTTCAGATAGCCGGTTCGCTGGCGGATAGCTTAAAATTCCCGCCTAAGATTCAAGATCGGCTGCTTTCAGCCTTGTGTTACACGCCCTGACGGCGTGGCTTGGATAAAGTCTAGCTTAGCCTGCTGTCAATAAATAAATGGGTCAGGGCCAGGCGGTCGCGCCGGGCCGGTTGGGTCAACCCGGCCGCCAACCTACGGGCTGGCCACTTGCATAGCGCGCGCGGCCACCTGCTCGGCGGCCTCGGCGTCCGTTTGCGGGCGCGGCACCTCCGGGAACAGCGCCCACTGCTCAGTATAGGTCAGCCGTTGGCCCGGCTCCAGGCGCGTCAGTGGGCCAAGCGTCTCCAGCTCCACGATCGTGCCGTCGGTGAACAGTTCCACCTGCGCGCCCAGGTCGGGGTAGGCCGCGCCGGGCAGCGGCGCAAAGCGCTTGACGAACAGCACATCGTGATGGGCATAAGCTACCCAGCCGTCGGGCACCAGCGCGCCGAGCTTTTGCGGCTCACGCCGGTTGGGGTCGCCGTGCAGCAGCACATGCCGCCGGCCGAACACCCAGCGCGGGTCGGCCAGATCGGTGTAGGGCCAGAGCACCAGCGCGGAGGTCGGCAGCAAGTTTTCGGGGTGCGAACCGCGCGGCGGCAGCGGCACCACCGCCACCCCGCCCGGGGCCATGGCCGACACCGCCCACGCGGCCAACTCCACCGGCCACAGGCCGTGGTTAGTCAGCCCATGCGTCACGCGCGCCTGGCCCGGCTTGGGGCCCAGGCTGATGGTCAGGTCTTTTTGCAGCCCGGTGGCCGCCTCCACGGGCGGCGCCAGGTGCAGGCCCGCGCCGTCGGGCGCGGGTGTCACAGCCACTGGCGCATTGTCGGGCAGGTACGTGCGCGGCACCGCCTCGGGCGCGATCCAGAAGCGGTGTCCGCCATAGAACCGCCACGCGTCGCCGCCCGTCAGGCCGGCGTGCTCGGGCAGTTCAACAAACAGGTTCGGGCCGGTCTGCCAGCCGCAGCGGATGATGCGCGGGCCGACGTCGGCCGTCACGATCAGGTCGATGCCGCCGTCGGTCAGGTGCCAGCAGTTGGGCCAGCCGTTATAGGTAATGCGTTCAAGCGTCATGCAGATCAGGGGCCTCGCCTTACTTAATTATCCGCAGACTGACGCTGGGCGCGCCTTGCCGGCGATAGTCGTGCACTTCCGGGTGCCGCTCGGCGTAGGCTTCCAGCCCAGCCGTATCCCAACTGGTGCGCCCGCGCGCGTAGACCGCCTGCAGTTGACTGCCGCGCACGCTGGCCCCGTTCTCAATCACCTCGGCCTTAATGCCGGCCTCCAGCGCCTCCGCGCGCTCCCTCACCGTCTCAAGCAGTGGGGCATACTCGGCTTCGAGCGCGTCGAGCTCGGCCTGCACCGCCTGAAGGATCTCCACGCGCTTGGCCTCGTAGTCCAGCCGCGTGATCTCGGCCGCCGCGCGCAGCTCGGCCAGTTCTTCTAGCTTGGCAACAATGTCGTCCATAACTCCTGGCTTAGTGCAGCCGCCATTGCAGGCGCTCAAGCTGCGAACCATATAGGCGAAAAGCGTCGGGCGGCACGGGGCCGTCGCCGGTCTTGCAGCGGTAGGCCAGGTTGCCGCCCGAGTCGAGCCCGGTGAAGAGGATGACCACTTCACTGCGCGGGTCGTACTCAGCGATGAACTCGGCGGTGTCGGCCGTCAGGCGGGCCACGTCGCTGCCGGGCAGGTAGGCCACCTGCACATCCAACTCGTCGCCGCCGCCGGCCGCCGCGGCCTTAATCAGTTGGTCCACGCGCACCACCACCGCCCCGCGCCCGAATTCGGCGTAGTGCTTCCACGCAAAGGCCGCCAACAACAACCAGTTGTCGTTGACCACCTGATGGTACACGCGGTCCCAGTCACGCATCGCCATGAGCGCGTATTGTAGTCGCCTAGCCTACGGGCGCAAATCCAAGGCCACCGCACAAAGAAAGTGGATGAGGAAAAGATAGGCCGGACGGCGCGGGAGCACAAGCTTCCGCCCCGCTTTTTGTTGCCGGCCGGGCCGGCGCGATTGGGCGCTATACTTTCCTCATCCAAACGTTGTCAGAGGTGAGCTATGTTTAGCAGTTTTAGAGGCGGCCGCCGCGCCGCCCCCGCGCCCGACGGGCCGCGCACGCCGCCCAGCGCCAGTGAAATTCGCCGCCTGCTGCACTACCTGCGTCCCTATGGCGGCGCGCTGGCGGTAGCCACCGTCGGGCTGGTGGCCGGGTCGGCCCTGGGGCTGGTGTTTCCGTGGATCATGCAGACCCTGGTGGATGCGGTGCTCACACAGGGCAACCTGGCCGAGCTCAACCGCATCACGCTGCTGCTGCTGCTGACCTTCTTCATCCGCTCGATTTTCTACTTCTTCCAAAACTACGCGCTGGCCTTCGTGGGCGAGCGGATTGTGGTGGACCTACGGCGCGAGACCTACACCCACCTGCACACGCTCAGCCTGCGCTTCTTCAGCGACCGGCGCGTGGGCGAGTTGGTCTCCCGCCTGTCGTCAGACGTGACGCTGGTGCGCACGGCGCTGACCAACAACCTGACCACCGTCTTGGGGCAGGCCATCACCTTCCTCGGCTCGCTGGTGCTCATGCTGGTGCTCAACTGGCGGCTGACGGCCTTCATCCTGGTGCTGGCGCCGCTGCTGGTGGCGGCCGGCGTGGTCTTCGGCGCGGCGCTGCGGCGGCTCTCAACCGCCGTGCAAGACCAACTGGCCGAGGGCACCGCCATGGCCGAGGAGGCGCTCAGCGGCGTGCGAGTGGTCAAAGCCTTTACGCGCGAACCATATGAGGCCCAGCGCTACGCCGGCCAGATGGAGCAGGCCTTCACCGCCACCATGCGGCTCACCCGCGTGCGCTCGGCCTTTGGGCCGCTGCTCACCTTCTTGGGCTTCGGCGCGCTGGCGGGCATTCTGTGGTTCGGCGGGCGCGAGGTGCTGGCCGCGCGGCTGTCGGGCGGCGCGCTGATCGCCTTCCTGGTCTACGGCATCAACATCGCCGCCGCGCTGGGGTCATTCTCCAGCCTGTACGGCCAACTGCAAGAAGCGCTGGGGGCCTCGCGCCGCATCTTTGAGATGCTGGATGAAGTGCCCGAGGTGCGCGACGCGCCCGACGCCACGCCGCTGGCCGCCACCCCCGGCCGCATCCGCTTCGACCACGTGGGCTTCGCCTACAGCGCCGCGCCGGGGGCCGCCGCGCCCGCCGCCGTGCTGCACGACATCGACTTGGAAATTCAGCCGGGCGAGGCGCTGGCGCTGGTCGGGCCGAGCGGGGCGGGCAAAAGCACGCTGTTCAACCTGATCCCGCGCTTCTACGACCCGACGGCCGGCGCGGTGCAGGTGGACGGCCACGACCTGCGCGCCCTGACGCTGGCCTCGCTGCGGGCGCAGATCGGCATTGTGCCGCAAGAGACGCAGTTGTTCTCGGGCACGGTGCGCGAGAACTTGCGCTATGGCCTGCTCGACGCGACCGAGGCGCAGTTGGTGGCCGCGGCCCGCGCCGCCAACGCCGACGAGTTCATCACGCGCCTGCCGCAGGGCTACGATACGCTGGTCGGCGAGCGCGGCGTGAAGCTCTCCGGCGGGCAGCGCCAGCGCGTGGCAATTGCGCGAGCGCTGCTCAAAGACCCGCGCATCCTGCTGCTGGACGAGGCGACCTCCAGCCTGGACTCTGAGTCGGAAGGGCTGGTGCAGGAGGCGCTCGAGCGGCTGATGGCCGGCCGCACGACCGTCATGATCGCGCACCGGCTGTCCACCATCCACCGCGCCAACCGCATTGCCGTGCTCGACGCCGGCCGCCTGATCGAGCTAGGCCCGCACGCCGAGCTACTGGCGCTGGGGGGCGTCTATGCGCGGCTGTATCGGTTGCAGTTTAGGGAGGTCGAGGCCGCGCGCGGCGACTCAGAGGCGCTAGCGGTCGAGGGGGTTTAACGCGTGCGGGCGGCGTTCGGGCAGACGGTGGGTAGTGAAGTTTCTCTGAAAAACCCTGTCATTTCGAGCGCAGGCTTGTGTCTACCGACCACGGCCGGCGCTCGACGCGTGAGAAATCTCTCCACGAATGCGCAAGCCCCCGCCAACCCGCCTACGCCGCCGCGACCGGGCAGACGAAGCGCAGGCTATTGCCGTCGGCGTCCTTCACATACATCTCGCGGTTGCCCCAGGTCTGGTCAGTCGGCGGCAGGTCCACCGCCACCTGCTGGGCCACGAACTCCGCGTACAGCGCATCTACATCGTCTACCGTAAAGGTCACCACCCCGCCCGCCACGCCGTCGCCGGAGTGCGAGGAGAGGTGCAGCCGCGCGCCATCCCGCGCCAGGCCCATATAGCACGGG
>JBBRZY010000499.1:0-4381 GCA_038252885.1 Anaerolineales bacterium
CGGGGTAGGTTTTCATATCTGGGTATTATTGCCACTAATTGTCACGAAGGAGAGGGATTCGGGCGAGGGGAGCGCGCGAGGCGCGCATGATAGCGTGGGGCTGAGGCGTGGTGAGAACAACGGCCGTAAACACGAATTTACACGAATGCGCTGCGGTTAAGACGTGGGTTAGGTTGCCGCTGAGCGGCGCTGATTAAAACGAGCCGCTGCAAAAAAACCTACCCTTAACAGCCACCTCCTCCGCCCTCCCTTTTTCTCTTTCGCTTTCTTTTCTCTCTGCGCTTCAACCCCGTATGCTATAATTGCGCCCATTAAGCTCACTCTGGGGCGTGGTGCAATGGCAGCACGGCGGACTTTGGATCCGTGAATCCTGGTTCAAGTCCAGGCGCCCCAGCCTGTTCGATAAACCGCTCCGCGCGGTTGGCGTGTCGTTTGCGCGTATGCCTGCTAATTTAGACGAACCTCCGCTTACCCGCCCGGCGCACACCGCTGGGCCCACCTTGGGACTTTCCCCTTTTCCGCTCACACTTGGCTTAGGAC
The DNA here is from genome assembly GCA_038252885.1 of Anaerolineales bacterium. Taxonomy (GTDB): domain Bacteria; phylum Chloroflexota; class Anaerolineae; order Anaerolineales; family UBA6663; genus JADZEK01. The sequence goes on from JBBRZY010000499.1 coordinate 541, forward strand.
GAATCTTCGGGCCGCGCGCGCGCCTGGAGAGCGAGGGCAATCCTGATGTCTGACAACACTGCCGGCGCGTTGAGCGCCGTAATCTTGGCCGCCGGCCAGGGCACGCGCCTGAAGTCCGCGCTGCCCAAGGTGCTGCACCCGCTCGGCGGGCGTCCGCTGGTCAGCTATGCCGTTGAGACCGCCCAAGCCGTCACCGGCCGGCCGCCGGTGCTGGTGGTGGGCCACGGGGCCGAGGCGGTGCGGGCCGCGCTGGGTGAGCGCGCGCGCTACGCCGAGCAAGCCGAACAACTGGGCACCGGCCACGCCGTGGCCCAGGCCGCCGCCGCGCTGGGTGAAGCCTGGATGGTGCTCGTCACCTATGCCGACATGCCGCTCATCACGGTCGCCACGCTGCGCGCGCTGGCGACCGCGCAACTCGCTAACCCCGGCCCGTTCACACTGCTGAGCGTGGTTTCGCCCGCGCTGCGCGACTTTGGCCGGGTGGTGCGCGATGCGCGCGGCGAACTGCTGGCCGTGGTCGAGGCGGCCCAGGCCACGCCGGAACAATTAGCCCTCACCGAGGTCAACGTCGGCGCGTACTGCTTCCAGGCCGATTGGCTGTGGCGCACGCTGCCGCGCTTGCCGCTGTCGCCCAAGGGCGAGTATTACCTGACCGACCTGGTGGGCCTGGCCGTCGCCGCCGGCGAGCGCGTCGGTGTGGTCACCACCGCCGACGCGGACGAGGCGCTGGGCATTAACACGCGCGTGCAATTGGCCGAGGCCGAAGCCGCGCTGCGCCGCCGTGTGAACACCCATTGGATGTTGGCCGGCGTGACGCTGACCGACCCGGCCACCACCTACATCGAGCCGGGCGTGACGCTCGGGCCGGATACGGTGGTGCTGCCCAACACCCACCTGGCCGGGCGCACCACCATCGGGGCGGGCTGCGTGCTCGGCCCCAACACCATCGTGCGTGACAGCACCATCGGCGACCGGTGTGAGATTGAGTGCTCGGTGCTCGAAGGCGCGACCCTGGCCGAGGAGGTCAGCGTGGGGCCGTTCGCCCACCTGCGGGCCGGCGCGCGGCTGGAGCGCGGCGTGCACATGGGCAACTTTGGCGAGGTCAAGAACTCCACGCTGGGGCCGGGCGTCAAGCTCGGGCACTTCAGCTATGTGGGCGATGCCACCATCGGCGCGGACGTGAACATCGGCGCGGGCACCATCACCTGCAACTTCGACGGCGTCAAGAAGAACCCCACCGTCATCGGCGCGGGCGCGTTCATCGGCAGCGACACGCTGCTGGTGGCCCCGGTGACGATCGGCGCGGGCGCGCGCACCGGCGCGGGCGCGGTGGTTACTAAAGATGTGCCGCCCGACGCGCTGGCGGTGGGCATGCCGGCGCGGGCGATTCGCAAACTTAGGTAAACGGTTTATGAAAGTAAGCGTCGCGGCGCGGGCTGGGCCGGGGCGGTTTAGGTTTAGGGAGTGTCAGTGTCAGGTATGAGTTACGGTTTTGCCATTCTGATCGGTTTGCTGCTGTTCAATAGTATCCTGGCCTCGGCGCGGGCGGCGCTGGTGGGGGCTTCGCGCGCGAAACTCCGCCAGATGGCCGAGCGCGGCTCGGGCGGGGCGGCCCGCGCGCTGCGGGTGGCCGAAGACGCCACGCTGCTCATCGCCACTGTGCGGCTGGTGCAAAGCGCCTCGCGCTTCTTGGCGGCCGGCCTGCTGGCGGTGCTGCTCGAGCCTAGCCTGGCCGCCGCGCTGGCAAGCTGGACCTGGCTCTCGGGCCAGGGCGGGCCGGTGGCGCTGCTGCTGATTATGCTGCTGGCGGCGCTGCTGGTGGTGACGCTGGGGGAACTGATGCCGGAGGCCTGGGTGATGCGCGCGCCCGAGCAATGGGCCGTCTTCCTGGCTCCGCTGGTGGCCGTGCTGGAGTGGGGGCTTAGCCCGCTGGTGCGGCTGATGCTGTTCATTTCGGCCCGCATCACGCGGCCGATTGCTGGGCGGCAGGTGCCGTTCGTCACTGAGGAAGAGATCAAGACGATGGTGGACGCGGGCGAAGAGGGCGGCGTGCTCGAAGAGGAGGAGAAGGAGATGATCTACTCCATCTTCGCCATCGGCGACACCCTCGCGCGTGAGATCATGGTCCCGCGCATCGACATGCTGGCGCTGGATGTGACCACGCCGCTGCCGGAGGCGGTGGAGGCCGCGCTCTCGGCCGGGCACAGCCGCATCCCCGTTTATCAAGACAACATCGACAGCATCGCCGGCCTGCTGTACGCCAAAGACCTGCTGCGCGCCTGGCGCGACGGCAGCCAATTGGCGGGGCTGCGCTCGCTGCTGCGGCCGGCCTACTTTGTGCCGGAGACCAAGAAGGTGGACGAACTGCTGGCCGAACTGCAAGCCAAGCGCATTCACCTGGCGGTGGTGGTCGATGAGTATGGCGGCACGGCCGGCATCGTGACGCTGGAAGACATTGTGGAAGAGATCGTGGGCGAGATCCGCGACGAGTATGACGTGAACGAGGAGTCGCTGTTCGAGCGGGTGAGCGACACTGAGTATGTCTTCGACGCCCGCATCGACCTGGACGAGGTGAACGAGCTGCTGCAGCTCGACCTGCCCAGCGGCGAGAGCGACTCGCTCGGCGGCTTCATCTACAGCCAACTGGGGCATGTGCCCACGCCCAACGAGAAGGTGAACGGCGACCAAGTGGAGTTTGAGGTGTTGAGCGTCACCGGCCGCCGCATCCGCAAGGTGCGCGCCCTGCGCCATGCGCTCGACCACTCGGCGGAAACGCCGCCCGACACGCGCCGCGCCGGCAACGGCAACGGGCACACGAACGGCCACGCCGCGCCCTCCGGAGAACCGCACGATGCCGACTGAGCCCTCGCCGCTGACCGCCGCGCAGGAGGCCGACCTGGCCCAGCGCGCGGTGCAGGCCCGCACCTGGGCCTACGCGCCTTATTCGCACTACCTGGTGGGCGCGGCGCTGCTCACCGCCTCCGGCAAGGTCTACGACGGCGTGAACGTCGAGAACGCCGCCTACCCCGACACCATCTGCGCCGAGCGCACGGCCGTGGTCAAGGCGGTGTCGGAGGGCGAGCGCGAGTTTGTCGCCATCGCCGTCGCCAGCACCAACGGCGGCTCACCCTGCGGCTCGTGCCGCCAGGTGCTGTCGGAGTTCGGCTTGGACACGCGCGTCCTGATCGTGGACACCGATGGCCAGGTGCGGCTGCGCACTACCGTGGCCGAGCTGCTCCCCCACTCGTTCGGCGCCGACAAGCTGCCGTAGGGCCGTCACACCCTAATCAACGCCGCGCCGGCCGCTAAGGCCGCCTCGGCCTCGGCGCTGCCCTCGATCGCGGCCAACGGTTGGGGTGGCGGCGGCGCGGCCAGGTGCGGCTGGAGCGTCAACGCCAGCCAGGCCACGTCGTGCCACTGGCCGAACTTGTAGCCCACGTTGCGGTAGACCCCCACCATCTCAAAGCCCATGGCGGTGTGCAGGCCGACGCTGTTGGCGTTCGGCTGTGTGATGCCGGCGTAGGCGTTCACGTAGCCCAGCCGCCGCAGCAGGCCAAACAGCGCGGTGTACAGCCCGCGCCCCACGCCGCGCCGGTGAAACGCTGCGTCGATGTAGACGCTCACATCCACCGACCACTGGTAGGCGGCGCGCTCCTTGTGCTTGCTGGCGTAGGCGTAGCCCAGCACAGTGCCGTTGCCGTCCAGCCCCACCAGCCAGACCAGCGCCTTGCGCATCCGCTCGGCCATCTCGTCCACGCTGGGCGGCTCTAGCTCAAACGAGATCACCGTCTCCTGCACATAGGGCGCGTACACCGCCGTCACGGCCGCCACATCAGCCGCC
>JBBRZY010000500.1:0-4380 GCA_038252885.1 Anaerolineales bacterium
CAGCGGTTCAGAAAACCATTGGCCACAAATTACACGAGTTACACGAATGGGGTTGGGGAGCTATAAGGCTGCGCCAGAGTCGGACGGGGGGACTGGGGAATAGGGAATGGGCGCACGGTAAGGTCAAGTCAGTTTAAGTCAGCTTAAAAGAAACCGCCGCCGGCAGTGATTGCCGGCGGCGGTTTTTGATTACGGGCGGGTCTGGGTGGTGAGGCTACTGCGGCTTAGCGGCAGCTTGGGATTGGCTGGCCTGCGCTTGGGCGGGCTTGACGGCCGGGCGCGGCTGGGTGCTCTCGACGGTCACTTCGGGCAGCTCAGACAGCGGCTTGAGCAAGTTGGGGTCGGCTGCTGGCTGGGGCGTGCCGGCCGGGCCGGGCTCGCTGGGGCTGAGGCCGGCCGGGCGGGCGGCCATGAAGGCCACCGGCGCGGGCAGCGGCAGGCGCTTGGGCGCGCCCGCTAACCGCGAAGGCGAAAATTGACCCAAGAGCGTCCGTTGATTGGGCCGGTAGCCGTTGTCGCCCAGCAACTGCATGACCTCCGGGTTCGAGAGATCGCCCTTCTCCAACAGCGCTTGGGCGATGGCGTCCACCTCGTCGGCATGCTGAATGAGCAGTTGCTCAGTCTGCTCTTCCAGGGTCCGCCAGAATTTTTCCACCAGGCCGTCGGCGCTGGGCGGGATGGCGGCCGACCCCACATTCTCAAGCCCGCGCACGGGTGGGCCAAAGTAGCCCGACTGATATAACTGCCAGATGCGGCCGCGCACCTGGCTGAAGTCCGCGCCCAGGCCGCCGCTCGCGCCGGTCCAGTATTCGCCCATGTGCAGCTTGGTGGCGACGTGACCGGCCAGGCTGACCATGATATGGGCGGCAAACAGGCGCAGTGGGGCGGCGTAGGTTTCGGTGCGGTCTACATGCTGCACGTACCCCAGCGCGCCGCCGCGCCGGATGATGCTGACGCGCACGATGCGCTGGTCGGGCATCAGGTAGTGCTGCACCACGGCGTGACCGGCCTCGTGGTAGGCCACCTGGCGGCGCTGCTCCGGGTCGAACTCTTCAATCGGCTGCTCGAGGCCGAAGTGCTGCTCTTGCAGGGCCTGGTCAATGTCGGGCTGCGAGATGGCGTTGCGGCCCTTGAACAAGGCGATGCGCACCGCGTCTTTGGTGATGGCGGCGGCAATTTGCGCGGGCGTGGCTTTGGGGGTGTCTTCCACGGTGGCTTCAACGTCCACCGTCTCGTCATAGCGCACCTTGGAGAGGTAGCCCTTGATGACGGCCCGGCGGCCGGCTTTGTCGGGGACGCTGACTTCGATCTTCTGGTCGAAGCGGCCCGGGCGCAGCAGGGCGGCGTCGAGCACGTCGGGGCGGTTGGTCGAGCCCATGTAGAGCACGTGCCAGTTGCGCGGCGGCATTTTCTTGCCGAGCATCTTGTAAATACGACCCTTCCACTTCTCGATCCGGCCCTTCTCGTCGATGCCGTCCATTTCGTACAGCAGACGGGTCAGGGCGCCGCTGCCGCCGCCGAACATGCCGCCCATGCCGCCGCCCCCGCCGCCCATCACACCGCTGCGGCTGGCGCCGACGGCGTCAATCTCGTCAATATAGGCGATGCAGGCGCCGTACTCGCGCGCCAGGCTCTTGGCCTTGCCGCAGAACGCCATCATCTTGAGCACATCCACGCCGATGAACATGCCCCGGAAGCCGGAGCCTTCAATCGACATGAAGGGGATGCCGGCCTCGCCGGCCATGGCCTTAGCCAGCATGGTCTTGCCAGTGCCAGGCGGGCCGTAGAGCAAAATGCCGTTGATGTATTTGCCGCCCATGTCCACGAACTTGTCGCGGTCGGCCAGCAGGCTGATCCACTGTTTCACCAGCCGCAGCAGCGTGGGTTGGCCCCAGTAGTCGTCAAAGGTGACGGTCTTGGGGTCTTCGGGCTTGATGATCTCGGTCTTGCTGCGGGCCATGAACCAGAAGATGGCCACAAATTGCATGACGGCCATGAACAGGATGATGAGGATTTGGACGATGAAGCCGACCACGATCAGCGCGGCGGTGAAGATGGTCGGGTCGCCGAAGACCCAGATGACCAGGCTGATCAGCACCAACCACGGCAGCGCGCTGCGGATGAAGCGCCACAGGCGAGCGGCGGGCCGGTTACGGCGGCTGACAATGTCGTTTTTGCGGGGTTGTTTCGGGGCGGCGCCGCCGAGCAACCCTTTGGCGGGGACGGGCGGCTGACCGGGATTAGACACCAGGTTACTCATCGAAACGCCTCTCTTTCACCTGACCAGCGACAATGCCTAAGTGTAACCGGATTTATTACGGCCCACAAGCTTAGAGACAAGTAGTGCTACGGTTATTTAGCGGTTTCTCATTTCCTGGGCGGGGCCTGGTGATGCTGCCGGCCCACCGGCGGAATCCCACCGCCCAAGCTGGCGCGGCCGCCTATCTGAAATAGGGCGTTCAATTAGGAGCGAGCGCCGCGCATTCAGTCTCCGACAATACCGCTTGAGCGCTTGAACGCTCCTACGTCAGATGGGAGGCTGGCAGCGGCCCGCGCGCCACATATTGATGAGGGAACCTACACTAAAGCAAACGACCGGGGCCAGTCAGGCAATCTGACTGGCCCCGGTCGTTTGTGTTCCGCAGAGTAAAGGCAGTCGCCTCAGGCCGCTTTGCGCTTGGGGAAGCGGCTAAGCACCGTGGCGGCTTCGGGCAGCGTCACCTTCTCGCCCGGCTTGAGGCCCTTGCGCGGCTTCTCCGGCTTGTCCGAGGCCGACTGGAAGACCGCGACCGGCGTGCCGTCTTCGGCGTACTTGAGCTCGACGTAAGCCTGGCCCAGGCGGTAGCCCTCGGTGTCGAGCGAGCAACTGGTCACCTGGCCGATCACGCGGCCCTTGTCGTCAATCAGCGGGTCGCCGTAGTGCGCCATGCGGCCGGCCTTAACCGTGAACCGGAAGCGCACCACTTCGCCGGCGCGCGTCTGCTCCTGCGCGATGAAGGCGCGGCGGCCCACGAACCAGGGCTTGAAGGTCTTCACGTAGCTCTCGAAGCCCGCGTCGCCCACACCCAGGTCGAGTGCGCCGGCCATCTCCTCGCCATACAGCGGCAGACCGGCCTCGGTGCGCAGCGAGTCGCGCGCGGCCAGGCCGCACGGCTTGATGCCCAGCGGTGCGCCGACTTCGAGCAGCTTGTTCCACAACGCCACCACCTGGTCGGGGTGAACGAATAGCTCAAAGCCCATCGTCTCGCCGGTGTAGCCGGTGCGCGCCACCACCAACTCAAAGCCGCCGATGACGGCATCGCACAGCTCGGTGCGCTTGAGGGCCTTCACGCGCCGCGTGGTGGCCGCGTCCGCGCCCAGCGCCAACAGCACGTCGCGCGCCTTGGGGCCTTGCAGCGCGATATCCACGCGTTGGTCGGGGCCGGCGGCGGGGGCGCGCAGGTTGCGCAGGGTCACGCCGCCGCGACCGGGGGCGGTGACCCACGGCCGGTCGTGATCCACCCGCACCGTGCCAGCCAGCACGGCGTTGGCCCAGGCCCAGTCCTGGTCGTCGTTGCTGGCGTTGACCACAATCAGGTAGCGGTCGGCGGCGCGGCAGTAGACGTAGCAGTCGTCGAGCACATGCGCGTTGGGGGCCAGGAACTGGCCGTAGGCGCTCTCGCCGGGGCGCAGGCCGGCTAGCTCGTTGGTCACCAGCGCGTCGAGGAAGGCGGCGGCGGTCGGGCCAGTGGCTTCCCACACGCCCATGTGGCTCACGTCAAACAAGCCAGCGGCCTGGCGCGTGGCCAGGTGCTCCTCGCGCACGCCGGTGTACTGCACCGGCATATCCCAGCCGGCGAACGGCACCATGCGGCCGCCGAGCGCCTTGTGGGTGTCATACAGTTGGGTACGGCGCATCGGCGCGTTGGCCGGCGGCTCCCAGTTGAACTCAGGCAGCGGGTCGGGCGTGTCAATCGCCCAGACGGAACTGCCGACGAACCAGGGCTTGCCGGCCGCCAGGTCGCCGGCCCTATCTTGGTTGGGGTCGCCCAGCGCGGGTAGCGCGTCGGTGCCGCCGATCTGACGCACGAGCACCGGGCCGGGCAGCTTGCGCAGCGGGTCGGCGGCGTCTATCGACACATAGCCGTCCGAGAGATCGCGCAGCCAGGTGAGTGTGAGACTCGCGCGCGCGGACGGGATCGTCAGGGTGAAGTCATCGCCGGCGGCGGTGGGCCGGGCCAGCGCGCCCTGCACCTGCCCCTGCGGCGTGTACAGGCGGGTGGCTTGCGTCGCGCCTGGGGCGAGGGCGTACACATCGCTGGTGGTGGCCCAATACAAGAACTCGGCGGCGCGCGCGCCGGCCACCTGCACCTGCGTGAAGGGCGCGCTGCGGGCCGGGTC
>JBBRZY010000501.1:0-4371 GCA_038252885.1 Anaerolineales bacterium
GCAGGCTCTCGGTGCGCAGCGTGAGGAAGTTAATCAGCTGCCGGTCGGAGGTGGCGTGGTGCGACTGCGCGGTCGCCAGATAGTAGACCGCCTCAAGCAGGCTGGTCTTGCCCTGCGCGTTCGCGCCCACCAAGATCAGCGGCCCGGCCGGCAGGCTGGCCTCCAGGCGCGCGTATAAGCGGAAGTTCGTGAGTGACAGGTGCCGAATCAACATGCGGGCCGGATTCTAGCACACGCTCGCAGTTGAGCAGCATATTGTTGGATTGATTGAATGGCGTCAACGCAAGGGTAGATAGATAATCTGCCCTTCCCATTCGCCCTCACGGCTCAGCTCGGCCAACAGCCGGATATCTTCAATGGCCTGGCCAAGTGGCCCCCGCCCGCTCACTTCAATCACGCCGGGTTGGCGTTGGCCCGCCGCCGCGCGTTCATTAGCATAGCGCGTGAGCGTCGTGACGTCGCGCGTTAAGAGCAGACGTCCTTCAGTAGCCGCCCATTCCAACACCACCGGATCGGTGGCGCCTGACAACCCGACGGCTTGAATTCGAACAACGTCTAAATTCGGCTGCCGCCGCAACAAGCCCCGGACAATGTCACGATTGAAGTTCTCGTCCGCGAGCAACCGCAACATTGATCAAGCTGATCCTGTCGCGCGCCGGCCGAGCAGCCGTTCGCGAATGCCCACTGGGTCAGACCGGGCTTCGTTCTGCTGGCGCACTTGAATGGCCTGCTGGTGGCGATCCTGGAGATACGCCTCTACCTCGGCCCGTCGCCCCAGATAGTAGCCAATCACAGAATAGATATCCGCCAGCGGCACGGATGGATACTGCTGGGCAATTTCCTCGGCCGTTGCGCCCTCAGCGAAGGCGGCTACCAGCGTGTCGAGCGTCACGCGCGTGCGGCTGACACGCACAACGCCGTCGGCATCGGTTTCTAGTGGCAGGGTAGGGGTAGTGGTCGGCAGGATCATGGGATAGCACTCCAATGAGCATATTCTAGCCTGTTTTCCCCGGCTGGGCTATGGTTCGCCGGGTCTGCCTGCTCTCACTTCGCGAACAGCGCCTGCTCCCTTGCGAACAGCTTGGTCGCCACCCACACCAGCACCCCGCCGACCAGCAGCGTCACCGCCGTGGCCGTGAGCACGTTCAAGCCGTTGACGGGCTCGCCGCGCATGAGCTGGTTGATGAGCAACTGCTGCCCAAACGTCGGGATGAGCATGGTCCACAACGCCGGCTTGAGCGGCACGAAGGCCAGGAACATGCCCGGCAGCGCCGGGATGAGCGGCAGCAGCCCGAGGTAGTTCTGCGCCTCGCGGTAGCTGCGGGTGTAGGTGGCGATGATGAATTGCAGCGCCGCCGCCAGCAGCGCAATTGGCAGCGTCACCAGGAAGATGCCCAGTAGCGAGCCGGCGCTGACGCTCAACTGCGCCCCCATGCCGCCGGCCGGCAAGAAGCGCACCATCAGCCCAAAGGCGAGCACGGTTTCGACCACGGCCTGCACCGTGAACAGCAGCGACACGCCCATCTTGCCCAGCACGAACTCCCAGCGCGCCACCGGGTTGATGATCAGCGGCTCCAGCGAGCCGCGCTCGCGCTCGCCGGCGGTCGCGTCAATCGTCACGCCCATGCCGCCCATGAAGATCGAGAAGATCATAAAGTACGGCAGGATGTTGAGGAACGCCGCCGCCTGGCTCTGCGGCGTGGCCAGGTCCACCGGCTGCACCGCCAGCGCCTCGATGAGGGTCGGGTCGATGCCCTCGGCCCGCAGTCGCTGCGCGCCCACCTGCTGGCTGTAGCCGGCCAACAGGTCTTGCGTGCGCTGGACCGTCACGCCGGCGGTCTGGCGCGAGCCGTCGAAGACCAACTGCACCTGCCCGATCTGCCCGGCGGCCACGCTGGCCTCGAAGCCAGGCGGGATGACCAGCACCAGGTCCAGGTTGTTGGCGCGCACCTCGGCCGGCGGGTCGGCCGGGCCGGGCAGAATCTGCACGGCCCGGTCTTCCAGAAACGCGATCAGGCTGGGCGCGTTCTGCGCCCCCACGATGGGCAGCGCCAGCGGGCGCTCGGCCTGGTCGCTGAACATCCGCAGCACCACGCTCAACAGCAGCACCATCAGCACCGGGCCGAGCAGCGGGTAGAACAGCATGCCGAAGATCGTGCGCCGGTCGCGCAGGCTGTCTTCGAGTTCTTTTTGGAAGACGGTGATGACGTTAGCAAACCTGTTGGTAAACATGGCTAGAGCATCAGTCCTTCCTCGGTGCCGATGGCGGCCACGAAGGCGTCTTCGAGATTGGGCTGGCCGGTGGCCTGGCGCAGCTCGTCGGCCGTGCCGCTGGCCGCCACCTGCCCTTTGGCGATGACGACGATGCGGTCGCACAGGGCCGCGACTTCCTGCATCACATGGCTCGAAAACAGAATGCAGTGGCCCTCGTCGCGCAGGCGCAGCAGCAGCCGGCGCACCGTGCGCGTGCTCATTACATCCAGCCCGTTGGTCGGCTCGTCGAGCATCAGCGTGCGCGGGGCGTGCACCAGCGCGCGCGCCAGGCCCACCTTCAGCCGCTGGCCGTGCGAGAAGCCCTCGGTCCGGCGGTCGGCGATGTCGTGCAGTTCCAGCAGGTTCACCAGTTCATCAATCTTGCGCTCCAGCGCGGGCGGCTTCAGGCCGTGCAGCCGGCCAAAGTAGCGCATGTGCTCGCGCGTGGTCAGGCGCGAGTACAGCCCAGCGCTGTCAGGCAGCACACCGATGCGGCGGCGCACTTCCAGCGGGGCGGTCTTGACGTCGAAGCCGTTGATCACGGCCGTGCCGCTGTCGGGCTGGTAGACGGTGTAGAGGATGCGCAGCACGGTGGTCTTGCCGGCGCCGTTCGGCCCCAGCAGCCCGGTGATCTGGCCGTCGGCCGCTGTGAACGAGACATCCTGCACGGCGACGAACTTCTTAAATTGTTTGTGGAGGTGGTGAACTTCAATCATGGGTTATCCGAGAATGAGTGATTATGCGCCCAGCAGCAGCGCAATGAGCACGTTGACGCCGCCGTAGATCGCGACGCTTAGCCACAGGTTGCGCAGCGCGTGGCGGCCGTAGCCCCAACTGAACGGCAGCGAGATGACAAAGTAGGCCATGCTGGGGTTGTCCTTGAGCCAGGCCGTGGCATTCGGCAGCCAGGCCAGCGGCAGGAACTGCAAGGCGCTGAGCATGACCGCTGCCAAGAGCATCTGCCCGCGCCCGCGCACGACCCGGTCGAGCAGGATCGACGTGAGCAGCAGCGCGCCGGCCAGCACGCCCGCCGCGGCCGCCGGCGACTGCGTTTGGCGCAGCACCAGCGCCTTGGCGATGATGCCCAAGCCCACGCAGACGGCCGCCAACAGGTAGGCCGCCCAGCCGGTGCGCATCCACGTCTGGTCGGCGGCCAGCGAGCAGCGCAGGCGCTCGCTCAGCGCTTGCCAGTGCTCCTCGCCGGCGCTGCGGCTGGTGTCGGCCAGCACGCGCAGCCACAGGCCGGCCAGCCCCCAGCCGCGCGCCTGCCCGTAGCTCTCGCGCGCCAGGTCGCGGAAGAGCTGGGCCATGGCCGGGCCATACTCCGCCCGGTAGCGCTTGGGGTAGACGATCAGCAGGCCCTCATAGACGCGGGCCGACAGTTGCAGCGGTGAGGGGGATGGGCTGGCGGCCATCTTAAGCGCCTGCCGCCAGCTTGGCCACGCTGCCGCCCATGAGTTGTTTGGACTGCGCCAGGCGCACCAGTTGGGTCAGGCGCTCGGCTTCGGCCACGGCCACGCGCCGGCCCAAGCTGGTCAGGCGATAGTAGCGGCGGCGCTCGTCGTCCAGCGCCGGGTCGGGGCGCTCGTCGCTCTCCTCCACCAGTTCGGCCGCCAGCAGGCGCTTGAGCGTGCCATAGAGCGTGCCGGGGCCCATCTGCAACTGGCCGCCGGTGCTGGCCGCCACCTCACGCATGATGGCGTAGCCGTGCCGCTCGTCGTCGGCCAGGGCCAGCAAGATGTGGAAGACGGCCGGGGTGAGCGGCAGCAGCTTGGCGGGGTCTTGCGTTTGGGTGGGCATCAGGTCTCTCTTGGCGTCGTATCCGTGCCGGATATATCCGTAACAGATATATAGCACGAGACGAGGGTGCGAGTCAAGCCCCTCCTTTGGTTTGGGTGTATTTCAGTTTGGGGGCAAAACCTCAGGCCCCACGCGGCCGGCGCTAGGCATGGGGTCAGGCTACTCCGCGCGCTTGCCGCGCGACTCGCCGCCGGGCTGATCGACTGACCGGCGCGCCTATCCCTGCCGCCAGCGGGTTTACACACCCATTGGGGCCGCTGCCGTTTTGGGCCAGCCAGAAATTTTTACCCGGGGTGGGTGGGCTTGCCCACCCACCCC
>JBBRZY010000502.1:0-4361 GCA_038252885.1 Anaerolineales bacterium
AACAACGCGGGGCGCGAATTAACGGCCTGCCGCATTCGAAAGTCAAACTCGGGGATTTTGTTGACTCTTTCGTCTCGTCGTGCTTCGTACATTACCGCAAGCCAGAGGTGGACATCTTTCCAATTGCGCGCGCCATTGCACCGGTAGAACCCGGCACGGTCGTGTGTGGACGACCGGCCGAACTTTGTGAAAGTCGCCCGGGCGCTCAGTTTGGATAGCCTCTGCCACACTGCTCACACAGCCACACGCCAAGCGTTGGCTGATATTCGACTGGCAATATTGGTCTTTCACGGAGGCTGACATGATCACTTCAAAACAGCATCAAGATAAACCGCTCTTCAGCATCACGGATGGCAAAAAACTGGGCGACCTCAAGGATCTGTACTTGGATGCTTCGCTCCATAAGGTTGTGGCCGTCTTTCTGGGCAGCGAGGGTCTGATTAATCGCAAGCTTTGGGTGATCGAGCGTGCATCAATTATCGTGTTCGGGGTGGATACCTGGCTGGTGGCCGGCTCGGATAAAGTCAGGGAGCTTGGCAGCCTGTCCGGAAGTGATTCGTTCGTCCTGGCCAGTGCCGTGCGCGGGCGCGATATCTATTCGGAGGGCCAAACCAAACTCGCCTCGATAGATGACATCGTTTTGAATGCCGAGGCCGAAGTGCTGGGCTTCACACTAGACAAGGTGTACGTAAGGGGGCCAGTGGCTGAGCGCAAGACGATCGCGCGATCGGCGATAAGCAGTTTCGGCAGTCACGATAGCCCGATGCTGACTACTTTGGCTGAGGCTGAAGCGGCCGGTGTGGCGGAGGCGTAAATTCGGCGAGTATCCGCGGCAGCTCGGTGGCCTGGCAGACCCAGGCGCGAGCGAGCGGCCCACGCCGCCGTCTGCTAGTTCTACGCACGCGTAAGGCACGCGCTGATAGGCAGATGACAGATTTAAGCCAACATTGGTATTGGCACATGCCGTGTGCCCCAATATAAGCCGGACTCAAAAGGAGCCGTATGCACGTAACTTCCACATCCCCGCGTCTTATTTTCCCACGTTTGGCCACCGCCCTGATATTTGCTCTGACGATATTGGGGGTGGCCGCTACTCCCCAACGCCCAGCACTGCCCGGCCCAACCCCGCCACCGCGCAGCCCGATTGCCGGACCGGCGCCCGAGCACCAGCCGGTTCTCTTGGGAACCACCGGGCTGCCCAACGGAGTTACCGCCACCATCGCCGAAATTCCCTCGGCGGCGGATGCCTATATCGCCTCCGGCCGGCCAGACCAGAACTTCGGCTCCGAAGCGCTGTTCCTGGGCTATGACCTGAGCGATGGGTTCGGCGCCGAGCGCATGCTGCTGCGCTTTGATTTGAGCACTATTCCCGCCAATGCCGTGGTGCAAGACGCGCGTTTGCGCCTGTACCTGATCAACGGCACGCCGGCCAGCGACGCGGCCATGGGCACCATCGTCCGCCGGTTGGCCTCCAACTGGACCCAATCCACAGTGACCTGGAACACCGAGCCCACCTGGGCCAGTATCCGCGATGAATCGAGCGTGGGCGTGGCGCCGGGCTGGTACGAGTGGAACATCACCGATTTAACCACGGCCTGGGTGCACGATGCCCTGGCCAACCAAGGGGTGGAAGTGGAAGGCGACGAGAATGTTCAGCAGCGCGAACGCGCCTTCTATTCACGTGAGACGGGAACCGCCTTCTACCCGCGCCTGGTCGTGACGTACAGCGTAACCGACGATCAGACCCCACCGGTCGTTAGCGTCAACCCGCTGCCTGCCTACAGCCCGCGCCAATTTGATGTGGCCTGGGGGGGCAGCGATCCGGGCCAGTCTGGCATCGCTCATTTCGATGTGCAGTCGCAAGTGGACGCGGGCGATTGGAACGATTGGCAAATAGGGGTGACCTATACCACGGCGCAGTTTGTGGGCGTCACGGGGCACACTTATGGCTTCCGGGCGCGTGGCGTAGACAACGCCGGCAACGTACAGGCCTGGGACGCGGTCCAAGCTCAAACGCTGGTGGATACGCGTCCGCCGGTGGTAACCGTGGACCCACTGCCGGCCAAGGTGATTTCAAGCACATTTACGGTGAGTTGGAGCCACAATATGGATGCCTCAGGCATCCAGTATGTGGATGTGCGCTACCGCTTCAACGGCGGCGCCTGGCTGCAGTGGCAGAACCACTCCCTGGCCGCCAGCGCGATGTTCACGGCGATGGCAGACGGCGTCTATGAATTTGAGGCGCGCGGCGTTGACAATGCCGGCAACGTGGAACCATTCGGCGGGCGCGCCGAGTCCACCACGCTGCGCGACCTGGTGGCACCGTTCGTGCTGCCAGTCGCCTGGTTACCAGTCGTGAACCGTTAGGGCGACAAAGCAGCCGCGGTATTGCCGAGGTCGCAGGCGTATTTTTGGCGGGCCGGCTGGTTTGGCCGGCCCGCCGCCTGATCCACTTGTTCAAGACCACGGCGGTAATTTTGATTGACTGGACCGCGGGCGACTTTTTGAACATGGAGGCGGCGCGGCTGGAAATGGCGCCGGTCACGGCCAAGGGCAGCGAAACCACGCCAATTGAAAGTCAATAAATATATGTTCCGCCAGCTGGCCCAAATTGGAGACGCAGAAATCGCTCATGATCAACTTTAGCTGTGAACTGGCGCAACTGGCGAGCGGCCTGGAGCGGCCGTGGGAGCAAACCATTGTCAGCGGCCACGCGACGCTGGCCCTGCGCTCATATTGGCAGAGGCAGCTGCGGCGCTGCCACACGGAATTGGGCATCCGCCATGTGCGTTTGCATGCACTGCTGTCAGATCAAATGGGCACACTGTTGTGCGAAAACGATAAACTCCTCTATTCGTACTTGGTACTTGTTTACCGAGTTTTGTTAAGGTGGAGCTAGCGCGGGCGGCAGCAAGGTTCCGCCCTTCGGTTTAGCCGCCAGATCGAGCATCATGGTTTGAGCGCTGTGCAGCAGGTATTTGAGCACTTCGACCGGATCGAAGCCCTGTTTCTGGCAGGTGCGCAGGACACTCGCCAGGACCGCATGGGCCTGGGCGCCCGCATCCGTGCGATTGCAGCCGCCGGTCTTGCGGGCCACCACCGCTGGCCGCAGTTCGCGCTCGGCCGCATTGTTGGTGGGCGGCACGGCGGCGTGATACAAGAAGGTGAGCAGACGTGGGCGCTGCTTGCGCAAGGTCTTGGCGAAGCGGGCATTGTCGGGATCGGTCAGGCGCCGGTCCAAGAGCCGATCAAGGGCCGCTTCCAGCCGGCCGCAGGCCACCGCATAGCCGTGGGCACTATATTGCGCGCCGCGCGCCTTCAAGGTCATGGCCCCGTGGAGCAAGTGCGCCAAATCGCGGGCGAATTGGACGGCGCGTCCGCTCTTGAGTTCTTGCATTTCCTTGCAGTGCCGCAGCAGGTGCGCGACACGCTTGCTCTGGGCACAGGTCAGCGGGTCGTAGGCCAGGAAGCAATGACTGACCAGGACGCGGGCATAGTCCTTGCCCAGGATGCCTTCCACGACTTCGTGCGCGCGCGATGGGTCAATCATGTACAGGCTGATCTCGTCATTGGTGAAGACCCACAGCCAGGCCGAATGCCCACCCACTTTCCAGCCGGTTTCGTCAACGTGGGTGACGGCCGCTTGCCGCAAACGCAACACCAAGCGCGCATACGTCGGTCCGCACTTGCGCGCCAGGCGCTGACTGGCCCGCGCCAGGGTCGAGCGGTTCAGTTCCAGGTCGGTGGCGGTGCTCAGGATCCGCGGCACCTTGCCAAACGGCACCCCGATGCCGTGCTTCAGTTCGGCCGCCAGCCCCAGCGCGTTGGGACCAATCTGGACTGCGGCCGCCCCAGTGGCGTCCGAGGTCTGTTCGGCGTGCCGGCCTTGCAGCCGTTGGCCACAGGTCGCGCAATGCCCGACATGAATATTGAACTGCGTCACGCTGACCGGGATCGGACGCGGGATGTCGATCTGGTATTGGGCTTGGACGTCGTCTTCCACCACCTGACCGCCGCATGCGGGACAGGCCGGCGGCAAAGGCGCTTCTTCGGTCCGGTCGACTTGGTCCGGGATCGCGCGATGCGCGGCCGGGTGCCCCGCCTTTCGCCCGGCTTTCTTGGGTGCAGCCGTGGGCTCACCCTTGGAAAATGGAGTGGCTTGACGATTGCCCCCGCGCTGGGCGGTCGCAAGCAATTCCTTGAGCGCCGCCAGGTCGGCTTCCAAATGAGCAACGCGCTTTTCCAGAGCCGCTTTCTCGCGTCGCGGTTGCTGATTCTCAGCCCGCAGACGTTCGTTGTCAGCCCGCAAACGTTCGTGGTCAGCCACGCTACGCGAGTCGGTCAAGTTCACAGCTGCTTAG
>JBBRZY010000503.1:0-4357 GCA_038252885.1 Anaerolineales bacterium
CATCCGCTTATTTTCGATAGAGTCTAACATATCCATCCACGAGTAGTAGTCGGTGAAGTAGGCGATATTGATCCAGGCGGTCGCCACCAGGGCGTCAAGCCCGCAGCGGCGCATGTATTCGATCGCGCGCGGTTGGTTGAAGAGCATGGGTATCTCCTGTGGCTGCAGGCCTATTGTACCTGTTTGGCGTCAGTGCCATAATTCAAACAGCGCGAGGGGCCAGGCGACGAAAGTGTGGTGGATATGCATCGGCTGAGTAGATGGGCCATTCAGTTCGTAGTCGTAGGCTTGCTGGTGGGCGGGCTGGCGCGAGGTCCGGCCGTTGCGCAGGCGGTCGCAACGACGACCAGCAGCGTGACCATCGCGGGCGACTTGCAATCGGAGGCCGGCTGCAGCGGAGATTGGGACCCAAGCTGCGCCACCACGCATCTGGCCTACAGCGCGGATGACGACGTGTGGCAAGGCACCTGGACGATCCCGGCCGGCGCCTGGAGCTATAAGGCGGCGCTGAACGATGGCTGGACCGAGAACTATGGGCAGCACGCCGTCGAGAACGGCACCCAAATTCCGCTCAACCTGGGCGGGTCAATGGCGGTCAAGTTTTACTACGACGACAAGACCCACTGGGTCACCGACAATCACAGCAGCGTCATCGCCACGGTGGCCGGCGACTTTCAGTCGGAGCTGGGCTGTCCCGTCGATTGGTCGCCCGATTGCCTGCGCGCGTGGCTGCAAGACCTCGACGGCGACGGCAACTATACCTTTGCCACCACCGGTCTCCCGGCTGGCGCTTACTCGGCCAAGGTCGCCATTGATGAAAGCTGGACGGTGAATTACGGGCAGGGCGGCGTTTTCAATGGCACGGCATTCGACTTCACCGTGCCGGCCGACGGCGCGCGGGTGACCTTCACCTACGCCGCCGGCACACACCGCTTGACGATCGTGTCCAACTGGTTGTTCGTGCCGCTGGTGCGGCGCTAGCCCGGCCGGGTCCATTTGCGGCTCGGCCACTCTTGATGGACAATATGCGGCGCAAGCCAATCTGATACAACTTGTCTGCCGCACCCTGTGCTCGAACTCTGGCCGGGGTGTTGTCTTAGGCAGACACTGCACTGGAGGCGAGATGAAGAGCAGCACCCTAGCCGGGCATCCGTTTCGCAAAGATGGCATGGTGGTGGTCGATGTGGACGTGCACGCCCACGAGACGCCGGCCGTGCTGGCCCCCTATATTGAGATGCCCTGGCGCAAGACGCTGGAGCACCTGGCCACCCTGCCGGCCCGCTATCTCGACATCCCCGGCTTCGCGCCCAGCATCGGGCTGACGCCGTCGTTCCCGTCCAGCGCCGGCGACCGGCGCACCACCGTCACCTCGGCCGCGCAGATGCGGCAAGACCTGGACGATCTGGGCGTGGACATCGGCGTGATCTTCCCCGATCACCTGCTCAGCCACGCCGCCCTCAAGCAAGACGACTACGCCGTGGCGCTGGCGCGGGCCTACAATCGCTGGTTGGTCGAAGAGTGGCTCACCCAAGACAACGGCCTCAAGGGCGCCATCATCGCGCCGCACCACAACCCCGAAGCCGCCGCCGAAGAAATCCGCCGCTACGCCAACCACCCGCACGTCGTCGCCGTCTATCTGCCGACCTGCGCGGTCGACCCGCTGTATGGCAACCGCCGCTATGACCCCACCTTCGCCGCCGCGCAAGCCGCCGGGCTGCCGGTGATGCTGCACAGCGTGACCATCGTGCACCCCAACTTCCCGTTCAACCTGCAGGGCTACGAGACCATGTTCTCGATGCACCTGTTGGCGCACCCGTTCTCGCTCATCGCCAACCTGGTCAGCATGATCGAGACCGGCGTGCCCGAGCGCTTCCCCGAACTGAAAATCGCCTTCACCGAGGGCGGCATCGGCTGGGTGCCGTGGATCATGCTGCGGATGGACAAAGAGTACGCCGAGCGGCGGCGCGAGGTGGCGATCCTCAAAGACCGGCCCAGCACCTATGTGAAGAAGATGTTCTTCGCCACCCAGCCGATCGAGGAGCCCGAGCACCTGGCCGACATGGCCACGCTGCTGACGCTGTTCGGCGGCGAAGACTCGGTCATGTTCGCCTCCGACTGGCCGCACCATGATTTTGACCACCCCAGCAAGGTGCTGCAAATTCCGCTGTCCGACGAGACGCGGCGCAAGATCATGGGCCAGAACGCCATGCGCCTGCTCAAGCTCAACAAGCCCGTGCCGGAGCCGGCGCAATGACACAGCCCTATGTCGTCGGCAAAGTGGCCGATCTGCCGGAAGGCGCGCACATGGTGGTAGAGGTGCGTGGCCGCGCGGTCGGCGTGTTCAATGTGCACGGCCGCTACTACGCGCTGCCCAACGCCTGCTTTCACCAGAACGGCCCGCTGTGCCAGGGCGCGGTCAGCGGCACGGTCGTGGCCACGGCCGAGACCGGCTGGCGGCGCACCTGGGCCTCCGACGGCGAGATCATCGTCTGCCCCTGGCACGCGCTTGAATTCGACATCACCACCGGCCAATGCCTGGCTTACCCTAAGCGGCGGCTGCCCACCTGGGAAGTCAAAGTGGATGGCGACACGCTCACCGTCCTCATGTAGAGCGCGTTTTCGCACTTACGGAGACCACCGAGCCATGCTCACCCCGGAACAAGCCGCGCACTATCTACGCCGAGAGTTTTCTGCACAGCGACAATCCGCGGGTACAAACCATGACGGCCAAGCTGGTAGAGTTTTAGTTTGAGTAAGTAGCACCCAAGCGGGTAGTCGGGAAAATATAAAGGGCCGGCGCTCAATCGAGCACCGGCCCTTTTGCTTGCGTGTGATTAGCTTAGCGCAGCCCGGCGACGCCGCTGACGACCGACTGGCAGGCCGCTTGCAGCATCCACTCGTCGCCGCTCGCGAGCAGCACGCGCGCGCCCTGCTGGATGCGGGCCTTCATCGCGGCCGGGCTGGCGGCGTCGTAGCCGATAGCCGTGGGCTTGCCCACGCGCCGGGCGGCGGCGATGACCTTCTCGACAGCTGCCTCGACCTTGGGGTGCTGCGTCTCCAGCGGCACGCCGAGCGCGATGGACAGGTCGGCCGTGCCCATCACCACCACGTCTAGGCCATCCACCGCCACGATCTCGTCAATCGCGTCCACGGCTTCGGCCGTCTCGATGATGAACATGACCACTAGCTCCGGCTGACTGCGCGGGAAGTAGTCGCGGTCGAAGCCGTAGCGGTGCGCCCGCGACGGGCCATAGCTGCGCGTGCCGGCCGGCGGATAGCGGCAGTAGGCCACGGTGCGCGCGGCCTCGGCGGCGGTCTTAATCAGCGGGATGAGCACGCCGCCCGCGCCGATGTCGAGCGCCAGGCGAATCTCATCCGGGTCGTTGCGGCCGAAGCGCACAATCGGCGTGCAGGCATAGCCCTGCATGGCGTGCAGTTGCGCCTGAATGCCAACCGGCGTCTGCGGCGCGTGCTCGCCGTCAATGATGAGAAAGTCGTAGCCGGCGGCAGCGAACAACTCGGCGATGGCGGGTGTGCCCAGCCGCAGTTGCGCGCCCAGCGCCACCTGGCCGGCGGCGAGCAGGTGCTTGAAGTGGTTGTCCATAGTTGGGTTCAGCGCACCGTCGCTTAGTTGCGGCGGTTGTCCTCGCAGGTGGCCACGATTTCCTTGAGATTCTCCAGCGTGGTCTGCAGAGGCACGGCGCACTCGGGCGCGATGATGTCCACCCCGGCGTCGATCGCGCGCTGGGCCTCCATCCGCACTTCGTCCGGCCCGCGCTGGAAGAGCGTGGTCGGGTTGTTGATGTTGCCGGCCAGCTTGATCTTGCCGGCCGCCTCGGCCACAGCCTTGTCGGGCTTTACCTGGCTCTCGAAGTGGAAGGCGGCAAAACCGGCCTCGCGGAAGTATTGAATCCGGTCCGCCGTCGGGCCGCAGCAGTGTAGGATGACCGGCGCCGGCACCTGCGGCACGAGCTGCTGGTGCATCGGCAGCAGGAAGTCGCGGTACATGGTGTTGCGCACCAGGTCGCCGGTAGCGTGGTCGGCCCACACGATGGCGTCGGCCCCGGCCTCTAGCTGCGCCTTGGCGAACAGCACCGGCACCTGTTGCAGCACATCCAGCGAGCGCCGCACGCGGTCGGGGTCGGCCAGCGTGTCGAGCAGGAACTCCTGCACGTTATACATGTGATAAGACAGCGTCCACGGGCCCATGACCTTGCCCAAAATCATCACCTCGTCGCCGAAGTGCTTCTTGAGCAGGCGAATGGCGTCGAGCGCGCACTGCACATACTTGTCGGCGAAGAACGAGTCGGGGAAGCCGTCGGGCAGCTTGATCTCAACGTCGCGGTCCTCCCACGGG